>CAIVDH010000083.1 GCA_903904635.1 uncultured Burkholderiales bacterium
CCATTCCACAGGCACAGCCGCAATGGCATAGGTGTTGCATTGCGTGTGATATCTACCCAGTCAGATAAGCGTTTTTCCCATTGCATATTGCCTCCATCAGAGGAATATGCACGGAAATTTTATACGCTATGTTGATTAAATACGGATCAGACGGATTTAATTTTTCTACCGCATGTCAGGGCTGCAAGCGATGTCGTGCCCAGCTGCCATCAGCGGCGCAGGTGTAGATGACACGATCATGCAAACGTGAACGGCGACCCTGCCAAAATTCAATCAGATCGGGTTTTAAGCGATAGCCACCCCAGTGCGCAGGGCGAGGCGGTGTGTCGCCAAATTTTTCAGCTGCTTCATCGAATTGTTTTTCCAGCAATTCACGACTCTCAATCGGCTGACTTTGCGCTGAGGCGATTGCACCTAGTTGGCTTTTGACAGGACGTATTTTGAAATACGCTTCACTCTCTGCCTCTGCCACACGCTCGACCTTACCTTCTATACGTATTTGTCGCTCCAGCTCCACCCAATGAAATGTGATGGCGGCATATGGATGGTGCAGCAAATCTTGTGCTTTACGGCTGTTGTAGTTGGTGTACCAGGTAAAGCCTTTTTCATCGAAATCTTTGAGCAGCAAAATACGCGATGAGGGTCGGCCATTTGCGCCTATGGTGGCCACGCTCATTGCATTCGGTTCAGGGATTTTTGCTGCCAGGGTCTCTTCAAACCAATGGGAAAACTGTCGTATAGGATCGGGGTCGACTTCATTTTCAGATAGTGTGGCCTGACTATATTCGCGTCGCAGATCAGCAATGGACATGTTAATTTTTCCTCTTAGTGTGGTTCATGTTTCGATAAAGCTTGTTTCGCTGCTGCCGGTATGCCGCAGGCAATTAATGCACCCAGCCCCCAAAATACGGCAAACGGCCCCAGCACAGTGCCCGCTGCACCAAAAGCTAAAGGCAGCATCACCGCACTGGCGTTGCCTATGGTGGCTCTGATGCCTATGGCTTCAGCACCCCTTCCCGGTGGGGCGCAGTTATGCAAGAGCGCCAGCACATTCGGTTGCCCGGTGCCCAGCGCAAGTCCGAGTGCAGCTGCAGCTAATGCCATACTTAACGGATGCTGCATGAACGGCAGCATGACATAGCTTAACGTGGCCGCCGTCAATGCGCCGGTGAGTATTTGCCACTCATGATAACGCCGCGTAAGGCTGGGCATAGCAAGGCGCACAATAAATGTCGCCGCTGAAAACGTGGCGAGTATAGCGCCTATGGTTGAAGCAGAAAATCCCAGTTGCGAGCCACGTATGGGTGTGACAAACGTAAACAAATCCCACGCAGCTGCGAGCAAGATACCCACAATATAAATACGGCGCAGCTTGATATCTTTTAATAGTACCAATGGCCCGCCCTTGGCCGGCGCGTGATTGCGACTATGCAGCGGAATATTTTTCAAAGCACCACCGGCAGCAAGCGAGAAAGCAGCCAGCGTAAACGCTGCGCAAAACCAATACGCAACCGCATGACGGGTGTGATCAATTAAAAAACCGGCGACTAGCGGACCACTAAAAGCCGAGACAGAAAATCCCAGCGATAACTTGCTAAAACTGGCGGCACGCTGATCTGGTGCCGCCAGCGCGCCCACTGCATGCTGCGTACCGATGAATATCGCCATAAAGCCAGTACCAATCAGGATCGCAGACAGATACAACACTGACAAGCCCGGTACCATCGCTGCCAGTATGACACCTGCTGATGCCAACACGCAGCCGACCATGAGCGGTTTGCGCACCCCTATGCGGTCTATCAAACGCCCTAGTGGTACAGCAAGCAGCATGGGAAATACGGCAAACAGTGCGATCAGGGTGCCGACTGTGAATTCGGAAGCATGCAGCGACAGCGCATACAAAGCAGTCGTCACGCGTGCAGCGCCGAGCGCCACATGGGCGGTAACGGCAACGGCGATGAGCTGAAAAAGAGGAGAGAAACGCGGCACGGCATTTAAAAGCGTACTAAAAATACAGTTTAGAGCAATTGGCGTATTGCTGTCCGTTAAAATGCTGGTATGTCAGACACCCGCCTAACTTCAGAACACCAATCTGAGCAATCAGAGTTATCAGATACATCAGCCAACGATGTCGATTTTGCACGTCGTTTCGGCGGTATCGCGCGCCTGTATGGCGACGCCGCATTGGCGCGCTTTCGTCATGCCCATGTTTGTGTGATCGGCGTAGGCGGTGTCGGTTCCTGGGCGGTGGAGGCGCTGGCGCGCAGCGCCATCGGTCAGATCACGATGATCGATTTGGATAATCTTGCCGAATCCAATATCAATCGGCAGATACACGCCTTATCGAATACCTTGGGACTCGCCAAGGTTACGGCGTTAGCTGAACGCATTGCATTGATCAATCCATTTTGTAAAGTGACGCAAATAGAAGAATTTATTGATGCAGATAATTTGGCAGCCATGCTGCCATTAAATCATTTTGATTATGTGATTGATGCCATCGACAATGTGCGCGCGAAAACTGCACTGATTGTGTATTGTCGTGAAAATAAAATTCCACTTGTAACCATAGGCAGTGCCGGTGGACAGATAGATCCGACGCAAATCGCGATATGTGATTTATGCCGTACTGAACAAGAGCCATTATTAGCCAAGGTACGTAAACGCTTGCGCGCACTGCACGGCTTTCCGCGCGGGACAAAAAATAAATTCGGCATTGATGCGGTGTATTCGACCGAGCCGCTACGCTTTCCTGAATTATGCGTAACCGATGAAACTGACGATGCAGCATCAGGCATCACAGGCTTGAATTGCGCCGGCTTTGGTTCGGCCATGGTGGTGACAGCGAGTTTTGGATTGGTCGCTGCTGGTCATGTGCTAAAAAAACTCGCTATTGAGGCGCAGTCAGCCGATGCAAAATTCAATCAGCAGGATGCCGCCTGATTTAAAAACGCCGCTCTGCCAACGGGTGATAAATCACCCCAGTTGTATCACTCACCGATTCTAGTAGCGCGATTTTTTCTACTCGCCACTGCACAGGCTGCAACAGCTTGCCAGTCTGCTCTTTTGCATCGCGCGCAAGACTGATATGTGGCTTGAAACCCGCCAGTGGTTTATATGCAATCTGCGCTTCATCTATCGCAAGCCGCAATGCGCAATGCAAATCCAATAAAGCCGGTGGTGGCACAGATGGCCCCGCCCAGACGATGCGCTGCTGTTGAAAATAGCCATAGGTATCTATCTCCAGCTGCATGGATGACAGCGTCAAACTTTCCATCACCTCTTTGAGCACTGGCACAGCTGCACGCAACTGATTGCCCAAAAATGCCAGTGTCAAATGCAGATTTTGCGCACGCACTTTGCGACCGCTGACATCATGCTGTAATGCAGCGAGCTTTTCACGCGTAGCCGCATCAGGCCATAATGCAAAAAATAATCTGAGCGACGCCGTTTCTTTCAACATACTAAAGTTTCATATTCCTTAATCGCAGCGCATTGCTAATGACCGATACAGACGACAAACTCATCGCCGCACTAGCGATCATGGGTGAGAGCAAGAGCCCCAGCCATGGATATAAAACACCCGCCGCGATCGGCACGCCGATGAAGTTATAGACAAAAGCAAAGAACAGATTTTGTCGTATATTTTTCATCGTTCCATGTGAGAGCTGACGCGCTTTGGCTATGCCGCGTAAATCGCCTTGGACCAGCACAATGCGTGCACTGTTCATGGCAATGTCTGTACCGGTGCCCATCGCAATGCCGACGTCAGCCTGTGTCAGTGCCGGCGCATCATTAATGCCATCACCCGCCATGGCAACGATATGCCCTTGCTGTTGTAGCTGCTGCACATGCCGATATTTATCTTCCGGCAGCACACCTGCATGCACCGCATCGATACCTAACTGTCTGGCAACAGCTTGTGCCGTGATGGCATTGTCGCCGGTGAGCATGATAATTTTTACGCCTGCCGCATGCAGCAATTCAATCGCTTCTGCGCTATTGGCTTTGATGGTGTCTGCCACGCTGATTAAACCAGCCAGTTTGTCACCTATGGAAACAAATAATATGGTCTGACCTAATGAGCGTAATTCATCCGCTTCTTTTTCCAGCAAGTTGGTGCTGATACCGGCCTGTAGCAGTAGCGCGGCATTGCCAACCAAAACTTTAATGCCATCAATCTCGCCAGAGACACCTTTGCCAGTAACAGAAGAAAATTTTTCTACTGGCGGCAGCGACAATCCTTGCGCTTGTACATGCGCTAACACTGCCTGCGCGATAGGATGCTCGCTCATTTTTTCCAGTGATGCCGCCAGCACCAATACATCAGCACGCGCATAGCCTTCAGTGGCAATAATTTTTTGTACTTTAGGCTTGCCTTCAGTCAGCGTGCCTGTTTTATCGATGACCAGGGTATCAACTTTTTCCATTAGCTCTAGCGCTTCTGCATCTTTGATCAGCACGCCTTCACGCGCACCACGACCAATACCCACCATAATTGAAATCGGTGTGGCAAGGCCTAATGCGCAAGGGCAGGCAATGATGAGCACCGACACTGCAGCAACCAAACCATGCGCCATGCCCAGCATAGGGTCTAGCAATGTCCAGCTCAGAAACGCGAGTGCGGCAGCAGCAATCACAGCAGGAACAAACCAGCCAGACACACGATCTGCAAGCTTTTGTATCGGTGCGCGTGATCGGCCAGCCTGATTAACCAACTGTACAATTTGCGCCAGCAGTGTTGCTGCACCAACCTTCTCGGCGCGCATCACAAACGAACCATGCTGATTCACCGTGCCTGCAATAGCTTGACTACCGGCTTGTTTGGATACCGGCATGGCCTCGCCCGTAATCATGGATTCATCAACCGTTGTATGACCTTCGGTAAGAACGCCATCAACGGGAATATTTGTGCCGGGTTTGACGCGCAGCAGATCGCCGGGCAATACCGCATCGATTGCAATTTCATGTTCACTACCATCAGCATTAACGCGTAACGCGGTATTCGGGGCCAGTGCCAGTAATGATTTGATGGCGGTATTCGTGCGTGAGCGCGCGCGTAATTCCAGTACCTGACCTATGAGTACCAGCGTCACTATCATGGCAGCGGCTTCAAAATAGAGTGGCGCCATGCCATGCATTTTGAAAGCGTCAGGCAGCGCATCCGGAAACAGCAGTCCCACCATACTAAAGAGCCAGGCTGCGATGACGCCCATGCCGATCAGGCTGAACATATTCAGATTGCGTGTCTTAAATGATTGCAACGCGCGGGCAAGAAAAGGCTGGCCCAGCCAGAGCACCACTGGCGTTGCCAGCACAGCCTGTAACCAGTTGCTTGCATGATGACCAATCAGATCAGCAATATTTATACCGATCAGTTCACCCATAGCCAACACCAATACCGGCAAGGACAGAGCCAGACTGAGCCAGAAGCGGCGCGTCATATCATCAAGCTCAGTGGTGTCTTCTATTGCGGTGGCATGCAAGGGCTCGAGTGCCATGCCGCAAATCGGACAACTGCCCGGACCCACCTGTTTAATTTCGGGATCCATAGGGCAGGTATACATCGCCTGCATGTCCAGAGCTGAGGGTGCTTTTTTTACTGCAGACAGATAGTGCTCAGGATCTGCTTTAAATTTTGTCACGCAGCCCATGCTGCAAAAATAATAGATCTTGCCCAAATGCGTTGCTGATTTTTCTGGATGGGCAGCCGCTTTCATGCCGCATACCGGATCGGTGTGGGGTTTGTCGTCGGTATTGGCTGTTGTGTGCGTATGCGGTTCGGTATTTGCGCAGCAGGCAGCGGGTGTTGCTTTGGGCATGGGACGACGAAGTTCTTGCGATTTCATTATTGGATCCTGAGCAAAGTGTAGCTAGAGAGTAGGGCTGTC
>CAIVDH010000084.1 GCA_903904635.1 uncultured Burkholderiales bacterium
CAATTTCGGGATCAGGTACAACGCCGGATTACGGATGAACTGACTGAAGACGAGTTTCGTCCACTGCGCCTGCAAAATGGCCTCTACATGCAGCGCCATGCTTACATGCTACGCGTGGCCATACCGTATGGTCTGCTCGCTGCCAAGCAGATGCGCATGCTTGCGCATATTGCGCGCAAATATGATCGCGGCTACGGCCATTTCACCACGCGCCAAAATATTCAATACAACTGGATAGAACTGGAACAATCCCCCGAGATACTTGCCGACCTGGCCAGCGTGGAAATGCATGCGATACAGACTTCCGGTAATTGCATACGCAATATCACATCGGATGAATACTGCGGTGTGGCTGCTGATGAGCTGATTGATCCACGCCCGTTTGCTGAAATACTGCGTCAGTGGAGCACCTTTCATCCCGAGTTTGCATGGTTGCCGCGCAAATTCAAAATCGCATTTAACGCAGCAGCACAAGACCGCGCGGCGGTACAAATTCATGATATCGGCTTAAATGTCGTAAAAAATGCAGCCGGTGAATTAGGCTTTCAGGTATTGGTTGGTGGTGGCATGGGCAGAACGCCGATATTGGGCAGCGTTATCCGCGAATTTTTGCCGTGGCAGCATATGCTGACCTATGTAGAAGCGATCATGCGCGTCTATAACGAATATGGCCGTCGCGATAATAAATACAAAGCTCGCATAAAAATTCTCGTCAAAGCTTTAGGTGCGGAAGAATTTGGTCGTCAGGTAGAAGCCGAATGGGCGGATCTGCAAGACAGCCCCAGCCTGTTGACCCAACAAGAAGTCGATCGCGTCACCAGTTTTTTTGCGCCACCTGCCTATGAAAAATTTGCCGGCGATGACGCTTCAGTGGCAAGCGAGCGCGGCAACAACAAGGCATTTCATAACTGGCTTACCCGCAATGTAAAGGCGCACAAAGTACCGGGCTATGCGATTGTTACGCTGTCCTTGAAAAAAACGGGCACACCACCAGGCGACGCAACGGCTGAGCAAATTGATTTCGTTGCTGATCTGGCAGACCGTTACAGCTTTGGCGAACTACGCGTCACGCATGAACAAAATCTGGTGTTAGCTGATGTAAAACAATCAGCCTTGTTCGCTTTGTGGCAAGAGGCAAAATCACACGGACTGGCCACGCCCAATATTGGACTACTGACTGATATCATCTGCTGTCCGGGTGGCGATTTCTGCTCACTGGCAAACGCTAAATCCATACCGATTGCCGAGGCAATCGCCGAGCGTTTTGACAATCTCGATTTTCAGCATGACATCGGTGATATCGAATTAAATATTTCCGGGTGCATCAATGCCTGCGGCCATCATCATGTAGGCAACATCGGCATACTCGGCGTAGATAAAGATGGTTCGGAGTGGTATCAGGTATCGCTGGGTGGCGCGCAAGGCAACGATAGCGCGATAGGCAAAATTATTGGCCCCTCATTTTCTGCCAAGCAGATGCCCGAAGTTGTCGGCCGCATATTGGAAGTGTATGTACGCGACCGTATCGAAGACGAACGTTTTATCGAAACCATACGTAGGCTAGGCATCGCGCCATTTAAAGAACATGTGTATGCCAACCCGATTGAAGGCGCACAATATCAGGCAGGAGAAGATGCATATGCGTGAAATCATTAAGGACCGGGCCATCGTTGCTGACCATTGGCATCTGCTAAAACTGGCAGAAGGCGAAACTGCAGCAACAGTGACGGTACCGACTGGCAAACAGATAGTGCCGCTCAAAGTCTGGGCGGCACAAAAAAGCGTATTAAAATCCCGTGCTGATATCGGTGTGTGGATAGCCAGCGATGAACGCGCAGAAGAACTGAAAGAGGATGTCGCTACGCTGCCGCTGATTGCAGTGGACTTTCCGGTTTTCTCCGATGGACGCGGTTATTCAATCGCTTTCAATCTGCGCACGCGTCTGCATTTCAAAGGCGAGTTGCGCGCTATAGGTGATGTATTACGCGATCAGTTATTTTATTTGCAGCGCGTAGGCTTCAATGCCTTTGCCACCCGTGAAGACCGCAGCATTCAGGATGCATTAAAAGGTCTGACTGATTTTTCAGATGTGTATCAGACATCATGGGATCAAAAGCTGCCGCTGTATCGCCGTGCCGAACGTCCTTCTGCACAGGAGCCACAATGAGCGCCACCCTCGCCTATGATGCACTGGTCGCTGATACAAAAGCGACGCTGCTACGCATAGCCACCGATTTCACGCCGGCAGTCTTTGCCTCCAGCCTTGCTGCTGAAGACATGGTGCTGACTGATTTGATATTACGCAGCAAATTACCGATAGTAATTTTTACACTGGAAACCGGTCGCCTGCATATAGAGACGGTGGAGATGCTCGATAAAATCCGGCAAACCTATGGCTATGATGTCACGCCATACCGGCCTGATCAGGCAGCAGTGAATTACTACGTTGCGACAGAAGGCCCAGACGCGTTTTATAACAGCGTCGAAATGCGCAAAGAATGCTGCCGTATACGTAAAGTCGAACCATTAAACCGCGCTCTGGCCGGCAATAAGGCCTGGATCACTGGTCAGCGCCGCGCCCAATCCACGACCCGCAATGCGTTAGATATTGAAGAAAACGATGCTGCGCATGGCATGACAAAATTTAATCCATTGGCAAACTGGTCAGAAGAAGATGTGTGGCACTACATACGCAGCAATGACGTACCTTATAATCCCTTGCATGACCAAGGCTTTCCCTCGATAGGCTGCCAGCCCTGCACCCGCGCCATACAACCCGGCGAAGATATCCGGGCCGGCCGCTGGTGGTGGGAAACACCAGAATCCAAAGAATGTGGGTTGCATGTCGTCGATGGCAAACTGGTACGTATCCAGCCAGCCTAAATTTGTAAACCCAGCCTGTAACCTGAACAAGACATCATCATGAACAAAGCAGTCGATCATTTTTTTACGGACTCAGCCAGCAACCGTCATCTGGACTGGCTGGAATCTGAAGCCATACACATCATGCGCGAGGTTGCTGCGGAGTGTACCAATCCTGCGCTGCTGTTCTCAGGCGGTAAAGATTCCGTCGTGCTGCTACGCATTGCAGAAAAAGCATTCAGGCCCGGCAAATTTCCTTTTCCGCTGGTGCACATTGATACGGGCCATAACTTTGAAGAAGTCATCAGCTTTCGCGATTTGCGGGTGGCTGAATTAGGTGAACGTTTAATCGTCGGATCGGTGGAAGATTCAATTAAGCGCGGCACAGTACGGCTCAGAAATCCAGAGACTGATTCACGCAATGCCGCGCAAGCTGTCACGCTACTTGAAACCATCTCTGCGCATAAATTTGATGCCTGCATAGGCGGCGCACGTCGCGATGAAGAAAAAGCCCGCGCCAAAGAACGTATTTTTTCTTTCCGTGATGAATTCGGTCAATGGAACCCTAAAGCGCAACGCCCTGAATTATGGGATTTGTATAACACCCGCGTGCATCCTGGCGAGAACATGCGCGTATTCCCGATATCAAACTGGACTGAACTCGATGTATGGCAATACATACATCGTGAAAAACTCGCGCTACCATCGATTTATTTTGCGCATCAGCGTGAAGTCATACCGCGTAATGGTTTGCTGGTGCCACTGACACCGCTTACACCGGCCAAAGCAGGTGAAAGCGTTGAAACACAAACTGTGCGCTTTCGTACCGTTGGCGATATTTCCTGCACCTGCCCTGTATCGTCTGATGCCACTACCGTAGAGGCCATCATTGCCGAGACAGCTGTGACACAAATTACAGAACGTGGTGCCACCCGCATGGATGATCAGACATCAGAAGCATCCATGGAAAAACGCAAGAAAGAAGGTTATTTCTGATGAACGCCGTATTGGAAAAAAACATGAGCGATGCAAGTCTCAATAACGAACGCGGGCTGCTGCGTTTTATCACCGCCGGTTCAGTCGATGATGGCAAGAGCACGCTGATAGGTCGCCTGCTGTTTGACAGTAAAGGCATATTTGCGGACCAGCTCGATGCAATTTCACGCGCACGACACAAGCGCACAGTGGGCGACACGGTTGATCTGTCGCTGCTCACAGATGGCCTGGAAGCAGAACGCGAACAAGGCATTACGATTGATGTCGCCTATCGCTACTTTGCTACACCCAAACGCAAATTCATCATCGCTGATACACCCGGCCATGAACAATACACGCGCAATATGGTTACCGGTGCATCAACTGCAGATGCGGTGATCATTTTGATCGACGTGTCCAAAGTCAAACTGCATGATGATGGCAGCGTAGATTTGCTGATACAGACCAAACGACATTCAACCATTGCGCATTTGCTGCAAATTGAACATGTAATCGTGGCTGTGAATAAAATGGATTTAGTTAATTATGATCAGCGCGTTTATGAACGCATCATAGCCGCATATCATGAATTCGCCGCTCAGCTGGGCTTAAAAGACATACACGCCATACCGCTATCAGCACTGGCTGGCGACAATGTCGTTACAGCAGGTGCAAACATGCCGTGGCATACAGGTCCAACTTTAATTGAGCTGCTTGAGTCATTGTCGGTATATGACACAGAACACGCTGCTGCACTGCGCTTTCCGGTGCAACTAGTGGCACGCCACAACGGCCATGAAGCGAATGATTTTCGTGGCTATATGGGCCGCATAGAGGCAGGCAAAGTCAGTAAAGGTGATCAGCTGCTAGTACAACCTGGCGGTCAGAGCGCAACAGTGAAAGACATACTCACACTCGATGGTTCGCTGCAAAGTGCATCAGCAGGACAATCCGTCACGATACTTTTAAACGAGTATCTGGATATTTCACGTGGCGACATGCTCGTGGCCAGCAATGCACCGGCTCATCTGTTAAAAACTGTGCACGCTGATGTGTGCTGGTTATCTGAAGAGCCACTCGATCTGCGCCGAAAATACTGGTTAAAACACACCACGCGACAGGTAGCAGCGCGAGTCACCAGCATAGAATCACTGCTCGATATAAATACACAAGAGCGTCATGAAGGCGGAGAATTAAAATTAAATGGTATCGCCCGCATCACACTCAATGTGCAGCAACCGCTGGCTGCTGATTCCTATGACACCATGCGCTCTACCGGATCATTCATACTGATCGATGAAGTATCACATCAGACTGTAGCAGCCGGCATGATCGGGCGCAAACTCGTCGGCAGCCCTGTGGTGATCTTCTC
>CAIVDH010000085.1 GCA_903904635.1 uncultured Burkholderiales bacterium
CATGCCGGGTTTGCCTTTTTGGAGTTGGGTACGGTACGCAAGAAAAATCAGGTTAACGCGCTGGTTAAAATATTAGTCGATTTTGCCATCTCGACGGTCGCCTATTTCTTTGTAGGCTATGGCATCTCTTATGGCGTGCATTTTTTTAGTAGTGCGGAAACGCTCGCTGCAAAAAGTGGTTTTGAGTTGGTGAAGTTTTTCTTTTTGCTGACATTTGCGGCGGCTATCCCGGCAATTATTTCCGGCGGTATAGCAGAACGTGCCCGCTTTCACCCTCAGGTTGCCGCAACAGCATTGTTAGTTGGGCTGGTTTATCCCTTGTTTGAAGGCATAGCGTGGAATCAGCGTTTTGGCATACAGGCATGGCTTGAAGCCAGCTTTGGTTCGCCTTTTCATGATTTTGCTGGCTCGGTGGTGGTGCATGCCGTAGGTGGTTGGGCTGCTTTACCTGCTATTTTGCTGCTGGGGCCGCGTCGCGGCCGTTATACCAAAGATGGCAATGTGGCTGCGCATCCGCCGTCCAGTATTCCTTTTCTTGCGTTG
This sequence comes from uncultured Burkholderiales bacterium, assembly GCA_903904635.1. Taxonomy (GTDB): domain Bacteria; phylum Pseudomonadota; class Gammaproteobacteria; order Burkholderiales; family Burkholderiaceae_D; genus Pernthalerella. The sequence continues at coordinate 544 of CAIVDH010000085.1, forward strand.
GGTGCATGGATACTGGCAGTGGGCTGGTTTGGGTTTAATGTCATGAGCGCGCAGACGCTGGACAAAATGAACGGATTGGTAGCCGTTAATTCACTCATGGCCATGGTGGGCGGTACGCTGGTCGCAGTCGTAATGGGGAAAAATGATCCCGGCTTTGCCTATAACGGACCGCTGGCCGGCTTGGTTGCTGTTTGTGCTGGATCAGATCTGATGCATCCGTTGGGTGCGTTACTGACTGGCGGTATTGCCGGTGCGATTTTTGTCTGGATGTTCACGCTCACGCAGAATCGCTGGAAAATAGATGATGTATTGGGCGTCTGGCCTTTGCATGGTCTGTGTGGCGCATGGGGTGGACTGGCTGCTGGTATTTTTGGTCTCAAGGCCTTGGGCGGTATAGGCGGGGTCTCTTTTATGTCGCAACTGCTGGGCACAATTTTGGGTATAGTCATCGCTGTTGCTGGTGGCTGGCTGGTGTACGGCATACTTAAAAAGACAGTCGGTATTCGGTTGGACCCGGAAGAGGAATATGAGGGAGCTGATTTGTCAGTACACAAAATTTCTGCAACCCCTGAGCGCGAAGTCAGCTGGTAAAAATTGTTGTGTTGGATTGTTTTTTGCCGTGTCGTGTTTTGCAATGCAGTAGCGTAAGTCAGAGATTGTTAATCTGGCTTACGCATACTTTTTGTGATGTCCAGCGTATGGAATCCAAAATCGCTACCTTTACGTGACGCAGCGAGATCAGCAAAGAAAAATTTAAGCGTATGCGACACAGTAGGAAACGCAATATCATTCCAAGGAATTTCTTCCTCCGAGAATAATTTTACTTCCAGGCTTTCTACACCGGCTGCAAAATCCAGATCCAGCAGTCTTGCGCGATAAAAAAGATGTACTTGGTGTACGTGCGGCACATTGAGTAAAGTAAATAAAGACTGCATTTCTATGCGCGCGCCAGCTTCTTCCCATGTTTCACGTTGGGCCGCTTGTGCGGTTGTTTCATTATTTTCCATAAAGCCAGCTGGCAGCGTCCAGTAACCATGGCGTGGCTCAATCGCGCGACGGCAAAGCAAAACCTGTGCGTGCGCGCCTTCGTCCCAAAGCGGGATTGATCCGATCACCATTTTCGGATTTTGGTAATGAACCACACCACAATGTTCGCAAACATAACGCTCGCGTGTGTCGTCCGGCGGTATGCGTAATGAAACAGGTTGGGCACAATCAGAGCAGTATTTCATGGCGGGGATCAGAAGGTTTGTGCAGGACTAAGGAAGGTCTTGCGCTGCGGTTTTCAGTGTATCACTCCATATCGATTTCAAATCTGATTTGCTATCTGCTTCGATAAGCTGTATATTTCGGCCTTCAGACGCGGGGTGGAGC
>CAIVDH010000086.1 GCA_903904635.1 uncultured Burkholderiales bacterium
CCTCCTGGATGAATGATGACTTATTCAGGCTGAAAATCTCAAATGACAGCGGTGTGACCACTACGTCAGACAAAAAAAATCGGGAGGCATAAAGCCTCCCGAAAAAACACGCAAATACCAATACTCAAATATTTAAGCGCGTAACTCGAAATCTAATTAACAAGACATTTCTCGCACCTTAAATTCATTACGACGATCTATGCAGATAAAATTACCTCTGTAGAATCTGCCAGCTTTTTCCCAGAAAAATCAAGCCACGCTTTTTTTTCAAAGTCATAAAGCTTACAAATACGGGCAGCGTCAAAATACCAACTCCACGAAAATTTCTGAACCACAATCCGATTAGGCATCAGCTCTTCAAGACGACTCTGCGCTGCCTTCAGGTTATATAAAGGCACACTCATATCGACATGATGCGCAGTGTGTTCCATGATGTGATGAACCAGTGCGCCACCATAAAGCCCAAATTTCAAATGCACGGTGGTAGAGACAAAAGGTTGCGCCCGCATCCATTCAGATTTTTTGTCATACCAGGCTATGGCAGGATGTGTGTGATGTACGTATACGACAAAGCCGATCATGCCGTTCCAGGCAATAAATGGAACGACAAATCCTGTTAAGACAGTGACCGCTATGGATTGATTCGTTGCCATAGCAGCCATGACGAGCAAACTAATCCAACTTACGGCAAAAGCACTGATCAGCAAATTATCTTTGATAAAAATTGAGCGATTAGCAGGCCTATATTTTTTTGAAGGAAAAAATAATCTTTTCCACCATATCTCAAACAAATAATAAATTGCCGGACCAAATCCGCTACGGTAAACACGCTCCAGAGATTTTCTCCATGCCGGTAGCGCATCGAATTCACTTTTAGATAATGGTGACCAAACAAAGTCAAAACCTTTCAAATTAGTTTGGCCGTGGTGAACAACATTGTGACCAATATCCCAAAGACTATAGGGTGTCAGTGACGGAAGAAATGCAATTCTTCCTAATACTCTATTAAGACCACGATAAGGGGTGAAGCTCTGATGACAGGCATCATGCCCAAGTATGAATATACGTCCAGTAATAAAACCAGCAGCGAGACCAAAAAATATTTTTACAATAATATTATCGAAATAAACAGTTGCAAAAACTGCCCCAGTCCAAAGCGATAAATCTACAACCATTAACCAAATAGCCAACGCCGTATTTTTATGAATCAGTGGCAAAAGCCAGGAACGAATCACTTTGCGATGCGGTAATGGCATGCCTGCTGCCAAAGGCAAAATTTCTGTGTTCTCCAATGCCGCCATCTCTGCGGTAGCGCCATGAATCATCATGCCTTCCTTTGATTAATTTTTCCTATTGCATAGTAGTGAGCAGGAAAATTTAGTACCTTGATTTGAATCAAAATACTCAGGACGAAGAATTAAATCATTCGCTTTGATTTCAAACCGACATGCAAATACATTTACAAGCAAGCTACAGATCTAACGCCAGCAATTATTTTTATCCGAAAGACAAAGCGAAACCAAATGAAATGATGCAAAATACTTCACTTCTAATAGGAGAATAATCTTGTCAGCATTTCCTCTCACTTCATTAATGACGTTGTTGGCAGTGCTTTTGATGTTTGCCACCTCAGTCAATGTTGGTAAAGCACGCGTCAAATATAAAATCGCCGCACCGGCTATTACTGGCCATGAAATATTTGATCGCGCCTATCGTGTTCAAATGAATACGCTGGAAGCTGCCGCCATGCTGCTGCCTACTCTTTGGGTTTATGCATTATTTGTTGATGATATAAGTGCTTTTGTCATTGGTATGATCTGGCTAGTGGGCAGAATTTGGTATGCCATTGCCTATCAAATTAATCCAGCAAAAAGAGGTCCTGGCTTTGGTATTGGCTTTCTTGCTTTTGCCGCATTATTTATAGCAGCAACAGTGAAAATCATGATGACACTGGTGCATTGATAACACGCCTACCCATCATCATTTTTGCAATTTGTAAGACCAACAGCATAGAAACTCCCATCCCGAAATAAGTCAGCCACTCGAGATGGGACAACTTGCCAAATCTAAAAGCCTCCGCAATAAAAGACAGTCTGGTAATCATCAGCAGCGCCAGGAATGATGCTGCCAAAGCCCAAATGGAAATGCCGGGCAACACTGCCCATAAATTGTGCCAACTACTTTGAGCCGAGCGACTGGGTAAAATCAGCATGGCATTAGCTGTAATCAAAACAATGAAAGTTGCTGTACTAGCTTGTGCAGTAGGCATGGCATGAAATAACAACCACGCATACAAGCCAAAAACGGCAACGGTAATAATTCCACCATAAATCAGACTCTCCACTATTTTTCTAGTTGGCAGCAAAGGCTCGCCTAATTTACGTGGTGAACGTTCCATAAGATTTATTTCTGGCTCTTCTGCTTCGAACTCCAACGATCAAATTGGATTAAGCAGCAGCTCAATAAATGCAATATGTAATGGCGCCAATATCAGCGGCAACCCGAATAACACTGGCAGCAGCGCCAGACCAACGATAGGGATATGCACTGCCAGCGTGTAGAGCATCGCCTGACGCATATTGGCAAATGTGCGACGGCCCATTTTTATCGCTTCAATAATCGATGAGAAATCGTCTTTCAATAAAACCAGCGCGGACGCCTCCCTGGCCACATCGGTGCCACGCTGGCCCATAGCGATGCCTATATGCGCAGCCTTAAGTGCCGGGGCATCATTGATGCCATCACCCGTCATGGCAACAATTTCACCCTGACTCTTGAGTAATTCAACCAGCGCCAATTTCTGGTCGGGTCTGATGCGCGCAAACACATTGATGTCAGTAATACGCTCGCTTAAAGTCTGTCTGTCCATCGCATCTATTTCATTGCCAGTGAGGATACCCGCAGTAGTAATGCCCGCTTGAATGGCAATCGCATTAGCAGTTCTGGGATGGTCACCCGTAATCATCACCACCCTGATTCCCGCTTTATAACATTGCGCAACCGTAGCTGGCACTTCCTCACGCAAAGGGTCTGCTAAACCGATCAGCCCTATCCATTTGAAAGAAAAATCATGCTGCAACGCTGGCCAGCGCATTTCTGCTCGGTGTACAGCCTTGGCCACACCCAAGACTCGCAATCCGCGATCCGCCATCTTTGCAGCCATGTTTGCCACTTGCACTTTTTGTGATGCAGAGAGATGACAGAGCGCTGCCACTGCTTCCGGCGCGCCCTTGCTGGCCACCACATCATCATGACCATCTCCGCGCCGCCAAAGATGCGTCATCGCCATTAGCTGGGGCGATAGCTCATACTCGCGCACCAAATCCCATTTAGGATGCAAATGATCGGTCGCAGTCAGGTGTTCAAAAGCCAGGCTATGAAATGCTTGCTCCATCGGGTCATGTGGATCAGTCTCGCTGGCCAGCACCGCGTATTCGAGTAATTCATGAAATTCTTGTGATAAATGTCCTGATGACAAACTCTGTATAGCCTGCTCCTGATCGCCCACAGACGCTGCAGCAACCATCATTTTGTTACAGGTTAGCGTTCCGGTTTTATCAACACACAATACCGTGGTCTGACCTAATGTCTCTATCGCTTTAAGCCGTCGGGTCAGTACCTGCTTCATACTCAGACGACGTGCGGCCAGCGCCAGCACAACAATCATAATGACCGGAAATTCCTGAGGCAACAGCGCCATGGCAAGACCAATCGCGGCCAATACGGCATCGAACCAGTCAC
>CAIVDH010000087.1 GCA_903904635.1 uncultured Burkholderiales bacterium
CCATCATGGTTCAAGCGGATTATTCATCGGCACAAACATATTTTTTGTTTGCACTAATGAATCCGGCACCAGCTGAACTGCTGCATCTCCTCGCCTATGCAGCACTTCAGCCAATTGGCTATCCCACCTCCATCCAAATTCTGCAGCACCCTGACACGCCAGGTTGGGAAGACGCTACCAAAGCGCCACTGCAGATTTTTCAAGAGGCCAGGCTGCTAAATATCAGCAGTACTAGCCAAAAAAAACGCCGGCAATTATGCCGGCGTCGGAATACTTTTGCAGATAGACCAACTCTTTTTCCGAAGAATACGCTGCCACGCCTGACATAGTCGGGCTTTGCGGCGAAATAAAAAAAGAAAAATAAGGCCTGGTACTGTCCATTAAATTTTGGTACTACCTTTCTGCTTTTGCACCACACCGCCAATATTTTGACGATGCTTGCATTTCAATTTGTTCTCGGCTCGCTCGCGCTGACCGGTTAACTTATTCCCAGTTAAGCGCACCACCAGTCTGGTATTCAATGACACGGGTCTCGAAGAAATTACGCTCTTTCTTCAAGTCGATCATCTCGCTCATCCAAGGAAATGGATTTTCTTCATTGCCAAACATCGGCTCCAAACCTATTTGCTGCGCTCTACGATTTGCTATGAAACGCAAATACGATTTGAACATCGGCGCATTCAAACCAAGCACACCACGCGGCATTGTATCCTCAGCGTAACGATATTCCAACTCTACTGCATGTAAAAACAACGTTTTTATCTCTTCTTTGAACGTTGGCGTCCACAAATGTGGATTTTCAAGCTTGATTGTGTTTATTAAATCGATCCCGAAGTTGCAGTGCATGGACTCATCACGCAGTATGTATTGATACTGTTCTGCTGCACCCATCATCTTATTTTGCCGACCCAATGCCAAAATCTGGGTAAAGCCCACATAGAAAAACAGACCTTCCATCAAGCAGGCGAATACGATTAACGACTTCAATAATGTCTGATCGTTCTCGGTTGTGCCGGTCGTGAATTCCGGATTGGTCAGCGTCTCGATGAAAGGAATCAGGAATTCATCTTTGTCGCGTATGGACTGCACTTCATTGTAAGCATTGAATATTTCCGACTCATCCAGACCAAGCGACTCGACGATATATTGATAAGCATGGGTGTGGATTGCCTCTTCAAAAGCCTGACGCAACAAATACTGACGGCATTCTGGTGCCGTGATGTGGCGATAAGTGCCCAATACAATATTGTTGGCAGCCAGCGAGTCAGCAGTCACAAAAAATCCCAGATTGCGCTTGACCAGACGGCGCTCATCATCGGTCAACCCGTTAGGACTTTTCCACAGCTCGATATCGCGCTGCATATTGATTTCCTGCGGCATCCAGTGATTTGCACAGCCAGCCAGGTATTTATCCCATGCCCATTTATATTTAAACGGCACCAGTTGATTGACGTCGGTCTTGCCATTGATGATGCGCTTGTCCGATGCATTGACGCGCGCAGCAGTATTGACTGGCGTGGCAGGCTTCATCACAAGAGCCGGATTGAGAGCTGTATCCGGATGGTGGGCAGCAAACTGCGCACCCGCGGAAACAGGCTGTAATTGTGGCCGCGCTTGTGGCATCTCTGGCAAACGAGGTGCAGCTGCGATAGGTTCATCGTCCCAGGAGAGCATGGTGGTTCCTTTATTTGGTTCTTAATTTGTTTGGTCTGGTATTAGTATCGGATAGTTCACCCGACCAAATCACGTAAATGAATTCTTTTACGTCCACGTCAAATCCGAAAAGGCATTAACGCAAAATTTGGTCGGGCGGCGTATCGGCTTAATCTATTTTTATTGGCAAGCTTCGCACTCTTCAAATCCCGGATCACCAGGACGCATCATGCATGCAGGGCCATCGGCCTCAGCTGCTGCGGCACCAGTTACTCCAGACATATCTGAAGATACCGCATTTAGCGCACCTGCTTTTGATGTCGATTTTTCAGTGTGCGTAGCGCCTATAGTACGCAGGTAATACGTAGTCTTGAGACCGCGCAGCCAGGCCAGTTTATAGGTTTCATCGAGCTTCTTGCCAGACGCTCCTGCCATATAAATATTGAGCGACTGCGCCTGATCTATCCATTTTTGGCGACGCGATGCAGCCTCAACCAGCCAGCTAGGCTCGACTTCAAAAGCGGTCGCATAAAGCTCACGTAAATCTTGTGGAATACGGTCTATCTTGGCCAGGCTGCCGTCAAAATATTTCAGGTCAGCGATCATCACCTCATCCCACAAGCCGCGGGCTTTCAAATCCCTGACCAGGTATTCGTTAATCTCGGTAAATTCACCAGAGAGATTGGATTTGACATACAGATTCTGATAAGTCGGCTCGATACAGGCCGACACACCGATGATGTTTGAAATCGTTGCAGTCGGCGCAATCGCTACGCAATTGGAGTTACGCATGCCGAATTTTTTGATACGGTCACGTATTACTGACCAATCCATGGTCTCGCTGGCGTCCACTTCAAGATAGCCGCCGCGCTCTTGCGCCAGCAGCTTGAGTGAGTCTTGCGGCAAGATGCCACGATCCCATAAAGAGCCGCGATAAGAACTGTAGGCGCCACGTTCTTCTGCCAGCTCCGTAGAAGCCTGATAGGCGTAATAGCAGACCGCCTCCATCGAACGATCAGCAAACTCCACGGCATCCATAGACGCATAAGGCACGCGCATGGTGTGGAGGCAATCCTGAAAGCCCATGATACCCAGCCCTACAGGACGATGACGCAAATTCGAATCACGCGCCTTCTTGACGGCGTAATAATTAATATCAATCACGTTATCGAGCATGCGCATTGCAGTACGCACTGTTTTTTGCAGCTTGACGTGATCAAGCTTGCCGTCTTTCAAATGTGCCGGCATGTTGACTGAGCCGAGATTGCAGACTGCAATTTCAGAGTCATTGGTATTGAGCGTAATTTCGGTACACAGATTTGAGCTGTGAACAACACCAACATGCTGCTGTGGGGAGCGGATGTTGCACGGATCTTTGAAAGTGATCCATGGATGGCCGGTCTCAAACAACATCGACAACATCTTGCGCCAGAGGTCAGTGGCCTGCACTGTCTTAAACAACTGCAGTTCGCCGTTGGCGGCCTTCGCCTCGTAACCCAGATAAGCTTGTTCGAAAGCCTGACCAACTTTATCGTGCAAATCTTTTACATCTGACGGTGAAAACAAGGTCCACGCGCCTTTTTCCATGACGCGCTTCATGAATAAATCAGGAATCCAGTTCGCAGTATTCATGTCATGCGTGCGGCGACGATCGTCACCCGTGTTCTTGCGCAGCTCGAGGAATTCTTCAATATCCATATGCCAGGTTTCAAGATAAGCGCAGACTGCACCTTTGCGCTTGCCACCCTGATTGACCGCCACTGCGGTGTCATTGACCACTTTAAGAAATGGGACGACGCCTTGTGATTTGCCGTTGGTACCCTTGATATGCGCACCGAGCGCGCGTACTGGCGTCCAGTCGTTGCCCAGACCGCCAGCATATTTGGCCAGCAAAGCATTTTCTTTAATCGCATCATAGATGCCCTCAAGATCATCGCCTACCGTGGTCAGATAGCATGACGACAGTTGTGAGCGCTGCGTACCCGAATTAAACAAAGTCGGGGTCGAACTCATGAAATCAAAGCTAGACAGCAAATGATAAAACTCGATGGCGCGCGCTTCACGATCAATCTCACTCAGCGCCAGACCCATCGCTACACGCATATAGAAAGCCTGGGGCATTTCAATACGGGTGCCGCGGATATGCAGAAAATAACGATCATACAAAGTCTGCAGTCCAAGGTAACCAAACTGCAAATCACGCTCAGGCACCATCGCCTCAGCAAGTCTTTTCAGATCAAATTGTGCAAGCTTGGCATCGAGCAGCTCTGCATCTATGCCCTTCTTGATAAATTTAGGGAAGTAATCAAGGTAATGTGTGCCCGCATCTTCTTGCGCCACTTCCTGACCAAACACTTCTTTGCGGATGGTATGCATTAGCAAGCGTGCCGTGACCTGGCTGTATGCCGGGTCTTTTTCCATCAACGCACGTGCAGCCAGAATTGCTGATTTGTAGAGCTCTTCAACCGGCACACCGTCATATAAATTACGCACCGTCTCAGCCAGAATCGCATCAGCATCAACATGCTTTTCCAGCCCTATACCGGCGGCAGTAATCATGGCCTTGAGTTTGTCCATGTCCAGCGGCACACGCTGCCCATCCACAACGATTTGCAATGCAACTGCCTGCTCTGCGGGACGTGATGCCTGCTGCAAGGAGCGCTCTTCCATGCGCTTGGCGCGATATAGCACGTAGGCACGCGCAACATCATGCTCACCCGAGCGCATTAACGACAACTCAACCTGATCTTGCACATCTTCAATATGGAAGGTGCCGCCGGCAGGCTGACGACGCAAAAGTGCCGACACCACACTCGCCGTCAATTGCTCCACCAGCTCGCGCACACGGGCTGAAGCTGCGCCCTGACCGCCATTGACAGCTAAAAAAGCCTTGGTTACCGCAATCGATATCTTGGACGGCTCAAAGCCAACCACAGCGCCATTACGACGAATGATCTTGTAGTCACTAATGGTGGTCGCAGTGCTCATAGAGGAGGACAGCGCACCTGAAGACGTGGACATGCCACCGAATTCATTATTGGATTTGACGGAAGTTTCTTGATTAGTCTGCACTGTATCTCCTCAATTGATCATGCCAACAGCATTGCTATCGAATTTATTTCCACAACGTCGGCGATAACCGACTTGCAATTAATTTTTAATTTATTTCCCAGCTTGCGCATCGCATGCAGCACATGGATACGAACTGAATATTTACAGCCACCGAGCGCAGGCCAAGACCAAGCCCCACTTACTATTTCGGCGCTGCCAAACCTGAAGATACGGTTGCGCCTGATTTACATGCCTGACTACACATTTTGATCGCATCTGCAGGCTTGCCAGAGGGCATCTCGGTGATTTTGTCAGGCTATTTTTTCTTAATTAAAAACTTTGTTAGTATATTTGCCAACAACCAATTCCACTACATCTAGTTCTTTTTGTCAGAAAGCGCACTAATTGTAGTGTCCGACCACGGATCTTGCAACCGGTTTTTCAGTTGGGAAAGCCTAATGTCTTGATATTTTTTAGGTTTAATTTGGTGTTTCCTTGATGCGCCTCGATTTCCGAGCGATAACGTTGCCAATCAAAGAAGGGGCCCGGATCTGTTTTTCTTTCTGGTGCAATGTGCTGATGCCCGACAACATCAGTTAATGGGTGGCGTAACGCCAGCGCAAGGGTCAAATTTATGAGTGCCTGATATTGCACATCGGTATAAGCCTCGAAATCACTGCCTTCAAGCTCAATGCCAATTGAATAATCATTGCAACGCGTTCGCCCTTGATATGCGGACTGTCCTGCATGCCAGGCGCGTTCTCGCGTTGATACGAACTGCAGAACCTGCCCATCTCTGCGTATCAAAAAATGTGCCGACACCTGCAAACCGCGCAGTTGCTCAAAATAAGGATGCGCATCGTACTCGAGCTTATTGGCAAACAGTTCCTCTATCCAGGAACCGCCGTACTGACCAGGAGGCAAACTAATATTGTGTATCACCAGCAGACTGATCTCAGTATTTTCTGGTCTTGCATCAAAATTAGTGCAGCTCGCCCGCGCTGCCTGGATGCACCAGCCCTCAGCATCCAAAGAAAATAATGGTTTAATCGAGATCATGAATTGCCAGCCTCTGCATGCGATAACGTAACTGGCGCAAGCTTATCCCAAGAAGTGCCGCTGCGCGCGTGCGGTTAAAGCGACTCTGCTGCAGCGCGCGATAAATCAAATCTCGCTCTATAGATTGCAAATGCGCAGGCAGCGAAACAGGAAACGTATTGTCAGGCTCAGACAATACGGGCGCCGCAGCATGCACGGCAGGTGACATCAAAACCACTTCGGGCGTGCCGCCTTCGAAATCAAGATCGGATAATTCAATTACCCCGCCGCAAACAAATGCCAAAGCCCGTTCGAGCATATTTTCAAGCTCGCGCACATTACCGGGGAAATCATAAGCACATAAGCCGGCCAGTGCAGATTGACTCAATATTGCAGCGCCATTCGCAGCACTTTGACGTTGCAACAAGGTCTCAGCCAGCAACGCGATATCTTCACGTCGTGCCCGCAGGGGTGGTAACTGCAGTTCAATCACATTTAGCCGGTAATAAAGATCCTGCCGAAACCGCCCTTGCTGTACCTCTCTGGTCAGACTTTGGTGAGTTGCACTAATAATGCGCAC
>CAIVDH010000088.1 GCA_903904635.1 uncultured Burkholderiales bacterium
CACACTGGCTGCGATGAAGCGTGCTGGATACACCGTTGATATGCCGGCAGATGTGGATGCACTGCGTAATGCGATTTTGCACGGTAATGCTGAGCGCTATGGTTCGCATGCGAATGTGCATGCCACCATATCGGCGGATGATCATGTGAGGCGTGAAAAATATCTGAATCAAATTGAAGCGCAATGGGGCCCGGCACCGGGCAAACATCAAAGCGATGGCCGCAGTATTTTTGTACTGGGCGCGCAATTCGGTAATGTGATGGTCGGCATACAGCCAGCATTTGGTTATGAAGGTGACCCTATGCGTTTGCTGTTTGAAAAAGGCTTTGCACCAACCCACGCGTTCTCCGCTTTTTATCGTTATTTGCGTGAAGATTTCGCTGCCGATGCAGTGCTGCATTTCGGCACCCACGGCGCGCTGGAATTCATGCCCGGCAAACAGACAGGCATGTCGGCTGATTGCTGGCCTGACAGGCTGATCGCTGATCTGCCGAATTTATATTTATACGCAGCCAACAATCCTTCCGAAGGCACCATCGCCAAGCGCCGTGCCAATGCCACGCTGGTCAGTTACCTTACACCGCCAGTAGCAGAAGCAGGTTTGTATCGCGGCCTGACTGATCTGAAAAGCGCCATCACACGCTGGCGTGCAATTGGTCCGGAAGAAGCGCACGAGCGCATTGAGCTCGCAGCCATGATACAGACGCAAGCAGCAGAGCTGGATCTGGTCACAGCCACACCATTATGGGAAGGTCAGGCAGACAAAGAAATCTCGCGTTTGTCCGATGCGGTGCTTGAGCTGGAATACACCTTGATCCCGCATGGCATGCATGTGGTCGGCAAAGCACCAACGCTGCAAGAGCGCACCGACATGCTGTTGGCGATGGCGCAATCCGTGCATGGCTTTGAAGCCTCACCGGCACTGCGCACCACCATCGCGGCCATGCTCTCTGGCGCCGCGCAACCTGCGCCATTATCTGAAGAAGAAATCAGTCTGCTGCAAAAGCTGGCCATATCCAGCGAGCTCATGAGTGAAGATCATGAGCTAGACGGCATACTCACCGCACTTGATGGCCGCTTCGTACCGCCTGCACCGGGTGGCGATTTGCTGCGCACGCCAGAGGTATTGCCGGCCGGTCGCAATTTGCATGGATTTGATCCGTTCCGTTTGCCTAGTGCATATGCTGTGAAAGATGGCGCACGTCAGGCGCAGCGTTTACTGGATAGGCATTTTGAAGACACCGCTTCTTTCCCGGAATCGATCGCGATGGTGTTGTGGGGCACAGACAATCTGAAAAGTGAAGGCGGCCCGATTGCGCAGGCACTGGCCTTAATGGGCGCGCGTCCGCGCTTTGATAATTACGGTCGTCTCGCCGGTGCCGAGCTGATGACACTCGAAGAGCTGGGGCGTCCGCGCGTTGATGTGTTGATTACACTCTCGGGCATCTTCCGCGATTTGCTGCCGCTGCAAATTAAATTACTAGCCGAAGCTGCTTTACTGGCCGCTAACGCCGATGAGCCACATGAACAAAATTTCATCCGCAAACATGCACTGGCCTATCAGGCAGAACATGGCTGCGATATGGAGACGGCAGCCTTGCGTGTATTTGGCAATGCTGAAGGCGCCTATGGCGCTAACGTCAATCATCTGATTGATAGCAGCCGTTGGGATGATGAAGATGAACTCGCTGAAACCTACACCTGCCGTAAAGGTTTTGCATATGGCACCAGTGGCCGCGCAGTAGCGCAACCTACCTTGCTAAAAAGCGTGCTCTCAGGTGTGGAGCTGGCGTATCAGAATCTGGATTCAGTTGAAGTCGGTGTCACCACCGTTGATACATATTTCGATACCTTGGGTGGCATTAGTCGCGCAGTCAAGCGCGCCAAAGGACCCGATGCGCAAATGGCGCCGGTGTATATCGGCGACCAGACCAACAGCAATGGCACAGTGCGCACATTGTCCGAACAAGTCGCGCTTGAAACCCGCACCCGCATGCTTAATCCTAAATGGTATGAAGGCATGCTGGCACACGGTTATGAAGGCGTGCATCAGATCGAAGTTCATCTCACTAACACTATGGGCTGGTCGGCAACGACCGGTCAGGTTCAGCCCTGGGTATACCAGCAGCTGACCCAAACTTATCTGCTTGATCCTGAAATGCGTGAGCGGCTGGCACGACTCAATCCTACTGCGTCCGCGCGGGTGGCGAGTCGTTTGCTTGAAGCCTCGGAGCGTCGTTACTGGGAACCTGATGATGAAACGCTGGACGCCATGCGGCGTGCCGGTGAAGAGCTGGAAGACAGGCTCGAGGGCGTTTATGAAGAGGGAGTAAAACAATGAATGTAGCTAACGTACCTATCTCAGAAATCAAGCGCACCAAACGTGGTGACGGTGAAGGCAGTGTGCAGGTCGAGCTTGATCCGAGCATGAAAATCGGCAATGCGAAAGTGTTTGCGATCTATGGCAAGGGTGGCATAGGCAAGAGCACCACGTCATCGAATTTGTCAGTGGCTTTTTCCAAGCTCGGCAAACGCGTCTTGCAAATCGGTTGCGACCCCAAGCATGATTCGACATTCACGCTGACTAAAAAACTCATGCCCACCGTGATTGACGTGCTGGAGTCGGTAGATTTTCATACCGAAGAATTACGCGTAGAAGATTTTGTTTATGAAGGCTACAACGGCGTCATGTGCGTTGAAGCCGGTGGCCCGCCTGCAGGCACAGGTTGTGGTGGCTACGTCGTCGGCCAGACCGTCAAGCTCCTGAAAGAACATCATCTGCTGGAAGATACCGACGTTGTTATTTTCGATGTGCTGGGCGATGTAGTGTGCGGTGGATTTGCCGCGCCATTGCAGCATGCAGATCGCGCACTGATTGTGACCGCCAATGATTTCGATTCCATCTTTGCGATGAATCGTATCGTGCAAGCTATTAGTGCGAAGGCAAAAAATTACAACGTGCGACTCGGCGGTGTGATTGCCAACCGGTCTGATGCAACCGACCAGATTGATAAATTCAATGAGCGCGTCGGCTTAAAGACGATGGCACGTTTTCCGTCACTCGACATCATTCGTCAGAGCCGCTTGAAAAAATCGACGTTGTTTGAAATGGAAGAAACACCAGAGCTGTTGGCTGTGCAGCAGGAATATCTCCGACTGGCTGCAGCACTCTGGGCAGGTACAGACCCTATCGAATGTAATGCAATGAAAGACAGGGATATTTTTGATTTGCTCGGTTTTGATTGATAAGGCGGTGGTGCCATGAATAGTCCTACTTACCAAACCAAGCGTGGTCAGCTTGAAGAATATTTTGACCGTACCGCGTCCGATGCCTGGGCCAAGCTGACATCAGATGCGCCCGTATCTGGCATACGCAAAACCGTGCGTGCCGGACGCGACCGCATGCGTCAGACTTTACTTGAATGGCTGCCGCAAGATTTACATGGCCGTCGCATACTTGATGCCGGTTGCGGCACGGGTGCGTTGGCGGTTGAATTGGCGCGACGTGGTGCGCAGGTGGTGGCAATAGATTTGTCGCCTACCCTGGTGCAACTGGCGCGTGAACGCACACCGGACGATCTTGGTGAAGGCAAACTGGAATTTATTGCGGGCGATATGCTGTCGACATCATTAGGGCGTTTTGA
>CAIVDH010000089.1 GCA_903904635.1 uncultured Burkholderiales bacterium
ACTTCAGTGGGTGAGTTTCATGCGCTAAACGCGAATGGATTGCCGCTTAAAGATGGCGACGTACCTGCACTTGATGCTTTGCAGACCGGAGATTTAATCATTAATGGCGTAACGATCAATCCTTCGTTAGCGAAAAATGATACGGTCTCACCGCGTACTAACGCTGCTGGCTCAGCCATTGCGATTGCTGCGGCGATCAATGAACAGACCAAACTTACTGGTGTAAGTGCTGTACCTAACAAAAACGTTATGAACGGCACGACAGTCGATATAGAGACAACCGGCGGTTTAGTTGGCTCAGCAGTGATTAACGGCTGGAAAACACCTGACGTTACGACAGTGCAAAGTAATACACGTGAAACGCGTGCTGCGATGGTTGCTGCCGTTAACTCGATCACTGATAAAACTGGCGTAAAAGCTATTGATACCGGTGACGATACCTTGGGTATCAAACTCGAAGCAGCAGATGGTCGCAACATTGAAGTGAGAGTGTCTGGTGAATTGATTGATGCTACCACTGACCCTGTTACAAACTATGTCGGCTTACGTCCAGGAATACAAGCTAGTACATATTCGCTGGAAGCCAAGGTCGATGGAAAAGTCGAACTTACCCAGCAAGATGGCAAAGATATTTCTCGAGCTCGTATTTTGGCTGGTGAGTATACGCAAAATGTATCGAAGCAAATTACCGCACCTCTTAGTAAAACAATTGCTGCTGGCGAGACTATCCCTTTCTTAAACGAAGGTGATCTTAAAATTAATGGCATCGCAATACCTGCCAGCACAGCAGAGAATGATTTATTGTCGGCTACAACCAATACCGGTAAGCCTGGTGCCAGTGCGATTGCGATTGCAGCGGCAATTAACTCGCAATCATCATTGACGGGTGTACAGGCAAAAGCGGTAGGTGGCGTGATTACCGGCACAGCCCTGGCTACGCCTGTTCCTGATCCGCTTGCTGCAGAACCTACGGATGCAGATTTTTATGTGAACGGCAAGACTATCACGATTAATTTTGGGGCTGCTCCTAGCTACTCAGTTGACGGCGATGAGCCTATCCTGTTTGATTTCGACCCCATACCGGATAGCTACAAAGAGTCCGGCACACGTATGGAATTTTTATCAGCGGCGTTATCCCAGGCGTTGGGGGGAGAAAAGATTGATGTATCAGTTTCAGGTAACAATCTGAGCTTTAATTCAGTCGATGGCAGAAATCTTTCAGTTGCATTTGTTACGGGAAGTTCTGGCGCATTGACCGAAGCCGATTTCGGCTTGACTGGATTTGCTGCCACTTCCGCTGAAGTCACAGCGGGCAATGTAGCGACCCAATACGGTCGTGTCGAACTCGCTGCAGTCAGCCCAAGTTTTGAAGACCCGGCGCTTTATGGCTCTAGTCCTGTATTGCTACCATTCTCTGGTGGCCCTGGACATCCGCCACACGATAGCTTTACCTTAGAAACCGGCGCCAATGGCACATCCGGTAACTTCGAAAAACTAGGCTTTACCGCAGGTACCTTTGGCGGCGAAGTAAAAGATGCGGATCTGAAGATGCTGCCGCCGCAAACTGGACGTTTGTATTTCCAGGTAGGTGCCAGTGCCAATCAGACCATCACCATAGACTTTGCTGACTTTGGTAAAAATGGACCGATCACGAACAAGATCACCAGCGACGTCGATGACAAGGTAAAAACGATCAAGATCGATACCTCGGCATCAGCAACAGCAGTGCTTGCCAGCCTTGACGAAGCGATGGACAAAGTCAATGCCACGCGTGCAACCATGGGCGCGGTCATGAACCGACTGCAATACACGATGGATACGCTGACCAATGTGTCAACGAATTCCGAAGCGTCACGCAGCCAGATTCAAGATGCAGACTACGCATCAGCAAGTACCGAGTTGGCTAAAACGCAGATCATGCAGCAGGCAGCCACAGCCGTACTGGCGCAGGCAAACATGAGTCAGCAAACGGTGTTGAAACTGTTGCAGGGCTAATTTTTTAGATAATTAAAATTTAGCCCAGTAACTGCGAACTACCGCGATTAATCGAAACGTGAACAGACTATGACAAAATACGCTGTGTATTCATCGTCATGGGAGCTCACGATGTTAGAAAAAGATAATCGCCACCGTGTTTTGGTACGGTTGCTACGTATTGTCTTAATCGTTGCTGCTTTGTTTTTGCTGCTGATCGGGTTGCATCCCGAACGCTTTTTGCCGACCGATGTGAGCTTTGCAGATTTTTTGCAAGGGCTGCTAGGATCCGCCATCCTTTCCGGGGTGTTGGCCGCTGCCATTTACCGGGCCTGGCAAGATCGTAAAAACAAGCGTAATAAAAAATGAATTCTTCAGACCAGACTGATGCAAACGGCGCGCCTAATTGCTGGCGTTGCAAATACTTCGCAGTCAGCTGGGATCCTGCCCAACCCTATGCGTGCAATCTGATGGGCTTTAAAAGCCGCATTTCGCCCGCCTTAGAGGTTTTGCGTGCAGATGGCAGACGTTGCATGGGCTTTAGCCCTAAAAACGCGCCAGTTACGAATACGTCTACTAAAGGGCGTGGAGTAATCGTATGACTATGTCCCGCTTCCCGATTTTTTTCCTGCTTCTGATTAATTTGCTTTTGCTGGCAATGCCTGCGCAGGCAGATATCACCATTGCCATGAAGGCAATAGAACGCGGTCACTATGCGACGGCCGAGCGCGCATTGCGCAAGCCAGCCGCCAATGGCGATATGCTGGCCCAAAATAATCTCGGTTATCTCTACGAACATGGCTTGGGTGTCGAACAAAGCTACAGTGAAGCCTTGTCGTGGTATAGCCGTGCAGCAGAAGCTGGGCTGGGCTATGCACAATACAACCTCGCCACGCTCTATCACTATGGACGCGGCGCTTCCAAAAACCAATCTGCAGCGCTCGTTTGGTACACCGCAGCGGCCAATTCCAAATTACCGGAAGCCCAATACATGATGGGCGAGTATCAGCGCGAAGGGTGGGGCGGTAAAAAAGATGCGGCGCTAGCTTTGTCCTGGTATTTGAAAGCGGCCAAACAAGGTCATCCCGGCGCCCAGCTCATGGCCAGTTCGCTCTATCTGTCCGGTGAAGGATGGCGTATCGAGCCGCAAAAGGCGCTGATCTGGGCTGAGCTTGCCCGTATTAATGGTGAGCGCCAGGCTGTCATGGTCGTGGCACAGGCTGGTAAAAAAATTCGTAATAAAGAACAGGTGGCTGAAGCCATGCAGCTTGCCAACGTGTGTTTGCAAAGTGAATATAAAAATTGCCCAGAGTGATATGGATTTCTCAACAAATGTTGGTTAATACTGGTCAGTCCTTAGTCATAAATAGGTAAAAAGAAAACTTTTACGCATGCGATGAACATTGCAAAGTCACTAGATTCCGGCCTGCGCCGGAATGACGATAGCTTTTCAGGCGCTTTCCACACTAGCAAAGTCGTTCCGGCGCAGGCCGGAACCCAGTGTCTTTGTTTTTAGTTTAAACAGCGTTCAACATTAACTGACTGGCGCAGGCCAAAGATCAAAGTCGTTATTTCCCACGCCGTCCCCTGTCGAATTTTCGTCTCTATCAGCCCCGACAACCTGTCGGTAGTCTGATCACCCCTCTCAAAACCCGCATGTTTCCTCACTGAAATCGTTGGCACGAGGATTGCTGTAGTGAAACCGACAATTGGAATAAAAAGGACTCCAAAGTGACGGCTCTTACAGAAACTTCTCATCCCGCTCTATGGCTGGATCCGCAAAGTGCAGTTGGTACAGAGGAACGTGAGCAACTCGCGCAAGCGGGTTTGCAACTGCTGCCTGTTACCACGCTAAATGATCTCAAATTAGGTCTGGCTAAAGCCCGTCTGGTCGTCATCAGACTTATGGGTGATACCAGTCTGCTGGAAGAGGTCAAGAAGCTGACGCAGGCCTTCGGTCACGCGGTACCGGTCTTGTGCAGGGTAGAACGCAATGCGTTAGAACTTGGCGTTGAAGCCATGCGCCGCGGTGCCTATCATGTGCTGCCGGCGGATGACTGGTCTGCTACATGCTGGCGTAATGCCTTGTCACTGGCGCCGACCAAATCTACCCTGATTTCCAAAAGCTCCCGCACATTCATTTTTGTTGATCCTGTCAGCCAGCATTTGCTCGAGCTTGCCAAGCGCGTCGCACAAACCCAGGTGTCCGCTTTAGTGGTGGGCCCAACGGGTGCCGGTAAAGAAGTATTGGCGCGTGTGCTGCATGATGCCTCGCCACGTTGCAACGGTCCTTTCGTTGCGATGAACTGTGCAGCATTGCCAGAAAATTTAATTGAAGATTTATTGTTCGGTCATGAGAAGGGCGCATTTACCGGCGCACTAAAAGAACACCGTGGCCTTTTTGAACAAGCTAACGGTGGCACCATCTTCCTGGATGAAATCGCCGAGATGCCGTATCACTTGCAGACCAAGCTCTTGCGCGTACTGCAGGAACGCAAAATCACCCGCTTAGGCGCACAAGCACCGATAGATCTGGATGTACGTCTGGTAGCCGCTACCAATAAAGATTTGCGCGAAGCGATTGATAACCGCGAATTCCGCGAAGATTTGTATTTCCGTATCAGCGCATTCAAATTACGTGTGCCACCACTGCGTGAACGTCCGGGCGACATATTGCCACTGGTTGCGCAATTCCTTACTACCTACGGTCCGCAAGATCGCACCATGCAAGTATCACCAGCCGCAGTCGAACTGCTGTTGCAATATCCATGGCCTGGCAATGTACGTGAACTTGAAAACGTTGTGCAGCGTTCACTGGTGTTGTCTTCAGGCGAAATGATTAATGAATCTGATCTGATGTTTGATGACATGTCACCGCGCAGTAATGTCGCTGAAGTCTCATCACCTATCACCGTCGTACAAAATAATGCGCCAGCCTTTCCGATTTTTAGCGGCGGTGATCAGATTGATTTGTCGAGCGCAGTAAAGAGCAGCGAATATCAGGTCATTATGGCCGCGTTGGAATCAACCAGCAGCCGTCTGGAAGCAGCCAAAAAATTGGGTATTAGCCCGCGTTCATTGCGTTACAAAATGGCGCAAATACGTGAACGCAGTGCGCCGCAATTATCTGTCGGATAAACCCGGAGAGCCTAGATCATGATAGACCGAGTCACCAGCCAGACCAATATCGATTCCATGCTGGCAGCCATACGCCAGTATCAGACAGATGCGACGGGTAAAAATACGGCAACCGTATTAACACCACCCGCAACAGAAGTTGGCAAGCCTACGTTTGGTGAAGCAGTTAAGACAGCGATTGTTGATACCAACAGTATTCAGCAAGAAGCCAGCAAACTGCGTACTGCCTATGACCGCGGTGAAGATGTGCCACTGACCGATGTGGTGCTGGCAATGCAAAAATCATCACTGGCATTTGAAGCCACGCTGCAGATTCGGAACAAAGTATTAAGGGCATACGAAGAAATAATGAACATGCCTGTTTAAAGCAAAACAGCATTGATTAAAAAATTTGTATAAAAAGAATTCGTAAAGAGAGAGCAAAAAATGGCTGAAGCAATCATGAACGCAGGCAGTATGCCACCCCAACTGCCACCTGGCACCATGACTGGAACAGGTCAACCAGCAGCGGGCAGTATGCCTTTGTCGGCTGCAAATTCAGGCCTACCCGCAAACGCGCCGCAAGGATCAAACGCCCTCTCAGGTGTAAGTACTGGTGCAATTGCAGTGCGTACCAAGATTGAAGAACTCTTAAAACAGCCGACCATACGTCGTGCGATGCCGCCATTGATTTTGCTGCTGATTCTTTTGCTGGCAGTCGGCATTTATCAGGCAACACAGACCGTTCCTTATCGCGCCATCATGCCGGGCATGACAGAAAATGATAAGCAAGCTGCAATGGAAGCACTCAAAGCCGGTGACTTCAAACCTAAGCTGGATTCAAGCAGCGGCCAGATCATGATTGCTGAAGCACGCTATCACGAAGCACGGATTTTTTTGGCAGGGCAGGGCATACCGAAAGAAGGTCAGCCCATCGGTATGGAGACACTCAAAGACCGTTCATCCATGACTACCAGTCAGTTTATGGAACAGGTAAATTACAACACCGCCATAGAGCAAGAACTAGCCCGCAGCATCACCCAAATATCTACCATCAAGTCAGCACGCGTACATCTGGCTTTGCCTAAGCAAAGTGTATTTGTACGTGATCGCGCAACACCGAAGGCATCGGTCGTGGTTACGCCGCATCAGGGGCGTGGCGTATCGACTTCACAGGTTAAAGCGATTGTTAATTTAGTTTCCTCCAGCGTGCCTTATCTGACAGCGCAAAACGTATCAGTGGTGGACGATACCGGCAATCTGATGACGGATGAAAATCCGGTTGATGCAGCCATGGGTTTATCAGTCGCGCAGATGCAGCACAAAATGCGCACTGAAGAACAATATCGTGTTCGTGTCACCGAATTACTGGCACCAGTTGTCGGTGAAAATAATATTCAGTCGCAAGTCAATTTGACACTAGACTTTAATACCGTTGAAACCACTACCGAAGATTTTGATAATAAAGAAAAAGGTGTCAAGCCACGTTCAGAAGCATTGACCACTGAGCGTAAATTCAAGCTTGATCCTGAAGGTATACCAGGTGCCCTTACCAATACCCCACCACCGGATGCCAATCTGACTGCCAACACAGACTCGAATGAGAAAAAGCCGGCTAACAACGAAGTAACGACCACAAAATCTACGCGTAATTTTGAAATGGATCGCGCTGTACGGCATGAGAAAAAATCACAGGGTTCGATAGAGCGTCTGTCAGTCGCGGTGGTTGTGAATGAGCGTCCGGCACCCTTACCTGCTGATGGCAAAACACCGGCACCTGGCTCTGCACCGACTATTCCCTACACTGCGCAAGAACTTGATCGTATGTTGAATCTGGTGCGTAGCGCAGTAGGCTACAACGAAGCACGCGGTGACGTTGTGACAGTGGCACCAGCTCGCTTTGAATCACAAATCAATTACAACCCTGAAAAATGGTATGAGAACAGCGACATACAAAACTTTATCAAAATTGGTGTCGCCGCTTTAGTCATTATCGTCTTCCTGATTGCAGTAGTTCGTCCGATGGTTAAGGGTCCGACCATACAGCAGATCATGCCGCCGGTTATCCCACCAGTAGATGAAGCCAAGCTCGCTGCAGATGCTGCTCTGTTGGCCGCTGCTGCTGAAGTGACTGCCTCTGCTGATGCCGCCGCCGCTGCAGCTGCTGCCGCCGAAGCCGAAGCCGCTGAAGAAGAAGATGAAGATGAGCTTGCTGAAGATGAGATTGAAATTCATGATGGCGAGACCCTAGACGAACTCAAGGCCAGAATGCAAAGCATGAAACCGAAGAAGCCTACCTTCTCGGCTGATATGCTGGACACAGCGAACAGTTATGATGACAAAGTCGCGCTGATCCGTATGCTGGTTTCACAAGAATCGGGTCGCGTAGCGATGGTGTTGAAAAACATGGTCCGGTCATAAAACCAGGCTATAAAATTAAGTTAAAAAGTCAGTTCATAACAATTACTGGAAAATAAAATGGAATAACAAAATAAACCCGCACACCCCGACCTGAGCGTTGAGGAATTGAAGGCGAAATTCAAGCCCAAGAAAAAAGCGCCGCTAGCTATGGATATGCTCGAAACAGCTAACACGTATGATGACAAAGTGGTAATGGCTAAATTGTTAACAGAAAAAGAACAAGGGCGTGTCGTGCTGATGGTAAAAAATATGTTGAAGGGTAAGTAGGCCTAAAAGATCGAGTAGATAATCGAGTAGATAAGTTCGGGCAATTCGATCAAGTAGGCCAGGCAAGGTAAATTAAATAAATAAAATTTTATTAAAACGACAAAATAAACTGCATAGTTAGTCTTATTTCATCGTCCGGCATTAGATTATTGCGCTGGCTCACCCCATAATGGGAGCGTGAGCAGTGCTACCCAAGTAACAGAGGTTGTGTATGGCAGAGAAAAAAGAAACTGAAGGTAAGGAAAAAGACCCTAAGGCCAAGGCTGGTAAAGACGCGTCTGCAAAAGACGCAGCCAAGCCAGCCGCAGAAAAGCCGGCCAAGCCTGAACCACCACCGATGTCGGAAGCGCTCAAGCAAGAGCTCGCAGCCATGACCAACACCCAGCGCGCAGCGGTACTGATGCTGCTTTTGGGTGAAGAATTAGCTTCCAATATCATTAGTTATCTGGATCCAAAAGAAGTACAGGCTTTGGGCGCGGCGATGGTGTCAGTCGCTGAGCTGTCCCAAGAGGCGGTCAATGCCGTGCTGGACCAGTTTGTAGACACGCTTAAAAAACAGACCAGCCTTTCACTGGGTACCAGCGAATACGTAGAAACCGTATTAAAACGCGCATTAGGTCCGGACAAGGCAGCCTCTGTACTTGCGCGCATCATGCCTAACCGCGCCAGCCGTGGTCTGGAAATTTTGCAGTGGATGGACGCCAGAGCGATCGCAGAAATGATCAAGGGTGAACATCCGCAAGTTACAGCGATTATTTTGTCGGTGCTGGAATCGGAAGTGGCAGCAGATGTACTAGCTTTTCTGCCTACAGAATCACGTCCCGAGGTTATACAACGTGTAGCCAGTCTTGAAACAGTCCAGCCTTCTGCGATGGAAGAGCTTGAGACTATTATGAAAAAGCAGTTCTCGAATAATTCTTCTGCTTCATCATCAAGTTTCGGTGGTGTTAAAGCAGCAGCCAAGATCATGAACTTTACCAAGGTTGAGCTTGAATCTACCATTCTGCAAGGCGTGGGTCAGATTGATGAAGAACTCGCCCTGAAAATTCAAGACAATATGTTTAGCTTCGATAACCTCAACTCGGTCGACAACCGAGGTATCCAGGCGCTCATGCGTGCTGTTGAGCCTGATCTGCTGATGACGGCATTAAAGGGTGCGGATGATGAAGTCAAAGAAAAATTCTTCAGTAATATGTCTAGTCGTGCTCGCGGTATGTTTATCGACGATATGGAAGCCAAAGGTCCGCTGCGCATGACCGAGGTAGAAGACGCACAGAAGAAAGTCATGCGTTCTGCACGTAAGCTTTCTGAATCTGGCGATTTGATCTTGTCTAGCGGCGGAGCAGATTTTGTCTGACCCCCGCAGCGCGCAAGCGGCAAAAGCATGGATGCCAAATCGCATGTTCGATGCGGAAGCCAATGCTTTTGCCGTCCAAAATTTATTAAGCAAAGATCAGGAAACATTCACGCCCGAATCAGCTCGTAATAAACGTAACAGCTTTGTCGTTGATAAATTAGGCCGTGAAGATGATGTGGCTCCTGCGCAGGCTTTTGTTGCTGAAGGATCAGAGAAGTCTGCGCAAGCGAGTGCAGATAAAGCATTTAGTCAGAACGCAAATCAGACCGCAAATCAGACTACAAATCAGAAAATAGATGACGCAGTCAATCTGGCTGAATCAGAAGTCGTTCTGGCACAAGCT
>CAIVDH010000090.1 GCA_903904635.1 uncultured Burkholderiales bacterium
AATTTAATTTAATCTAATTTTCCCCACGTACTTCCTTAAGACCAACCGCACCGGCAGCAGCCAAAAGACGTAAGCGTGCGGAACGCCATTCAGATAATGTGCGCACGCGCTCTTGCATAGCATCAGCCAAAGCCATCTGTACGCTGAGCATTTCAAGTATGTCGACAAGGCCGCGGTCATATTTACGCCGCACATTATCCTGCGCGTCTTGTGCAGCTTGTGTCAGTTGTTTAGATCCATCTATGTTTCTTAATGCCGCTATTGCATCAGCATGGGCTTTGACGACTTCGCTCAATAGTTGATTTTGCGTATCCCGCAACTCAGCTTCTTTCAGCTCGATTTGAGCCTGTGCACCGCGCACTTTATAGGTACGGCCAAAACCGTCAAACAGTGGAAAATTCATCGTCAGGCCTATAACGGACTCATGTGTTTGCGTTGCCGTTAAACCCTGATTCGGACGGCCGTTGATATACAAACTGTTTGTAAAATCCAGCGTGGGCAGGCCTTCTGAACGCACTACGGTTAATTTTTCTTTGACGGATTGCAGCTGCGCGCGGGCGGCTAATAATGATGGATGCTGATCTCTTGCCAATGTAAGCCAGGTAGCCAAGTCTTGTCGTACCGTGTTTTCTGCATCGGCGTAGTCTTGCGCCAGCATTAAATTTTGAGTCTCTGCCGATTGTGCAGGCAAGCCCATCACCAAGACTAATACCGCCACAGATTTTTCATAAGCACCTACAGCGCGGCTGGTATCAAGTTCAGCTTTTGCCAGAGCTGTTTTAGCTTGCAAGGTGTCGGATTGCGGGCCTATCCCTTGCGCCTCACGTTTTTGTGTAGTCTGCAAGGTCTGCAACGCCAGTGCTGCATTTTTTTCTTTTGCTTCCCGACTCGCTTTGGCCGTCTGTGCATCAAAATAATAGCCGATGACATTGGCCATAGTTTTTTGTAATACCGCATCATGACTGGCCAGTGCCGCTTCCAAAAGCGCATAGGCTGATCGGCGATTTGCATTTCTTCCACCAAAATCAAGCAAACGCCATGTAAGCGTGACGTATTTGGAATCATTGGTCCGTTCTGTATTAACCGTAAAACGGGATTCCGGATATTCGCTTTTTTGATGTAAGCGACTAATACCCGCATTAATCGTTGGTAAATACGCCGCACGTGACTCACCAACTAGTGCAGTCTGAACTTTGATCGCTGCCAACGCACTTTGCACTTGCGGGTTATGACATAAGGCGAGATCAACGGCATCTGACAAGGTGAGTAATGTTAAGTCGGCATGGTTACTGGCAATGCTGTCATTACAAAAATAAGGCTCAGGATCTCCGGGCAGTATTTTGTCAGAATCTAATTGCGGTGGACGTGCCAGCAAGGGATCAGGCAAGGGTGTACTCCAGTTCTCTGCCCAGTCACGCGCACTAACCGGACTGGATCCCGCAGCGATCCACATAATTAACCCTACATTTACGAGCCGCCTGAACATCGCATTAACGCTCATGCAGTGCCTCGCGTTGATGTTGCATCAAAGGCGAAAGCACATATTCGATTACGCGACGTGTGCCGGTTTTGATTTCTACATTGACCGCCATGCCTGCCGATAGCG
>CAIVDH010000091.1 GCA_903904635.1 uncultured Burkholderiales bacterium
AAGCATTTATTGAATACAAATGCTAATCATTCTCATTTGCATAGTCAAGGACTTTTTAACTTAATAAATTGAAAACAAATAGGAGGATTAGAGCGAGGGGTAATTCCATGCAATGCAGCGAAACTCAACTTAATTCAAATAATCCACAAGACGACTTGCAACGCGATCAGATAACACCAGCACCAACTTGAGCCTTGCGCGTGTCATGCCCACAAACAGCTTGCGAAAGTTTTTGTCGTCCAGCTGGTCGAAATCAATTTCCGTAAAAATCACTGCTGGCGCCGACTGGCCTTTAAAGCGATAAACAGATTCTGTCAGTAGTTCACCCTGACGAAATACTGGATTGCCAAATAAATCGTAGTGGCCTTCAAATGATTTCAGACTGTGATTACCTAATGCGTCGAGGTTAAGCAGTGCAGAATTTTCTCTTCCGCGAAAACTGATGATGGCCATGTCTTGTCGCCGAAAGCCGGCAGCCAGACAGCGCGTGATTGCCTGCTTGGTTTGTGCAAACAATTGCGCCTGATCTTGCTCCGGATACGTCAGTACATCAATGTCAGCGCCGGCAAAAGGGCTGGCGGCTTCCGTAGTTTGTGCGCCTTCTGGCGCTAATGCAGCGAGCAGATCGACAATCTGGCGGGGATTGCGGTAGTTGGTTGCTGAGCGCAAGCTGATCCAACCTTCCAGTGGCACGGGCTCTCTGCCATAAAGATTTTGCATCGGATCTTCCAGCCATAAGGCACGACCATCTGGCTTTAGTAGCCGCAGTAAAGTATCGCGCCAGCTGGTTGAAAAATCTTGTCCTTCATCGATGATGAGCGTGTCAAATAACCAGTCCGGAGGGATGACGGCGGTCGCCAAATGCTGCTCGAGTTTTTTCCAGATTTCAGGATCTTGATAATCGGGCACCCATCCCTGTTGACGTGCAAAGCTGTCGCAGAGTTGATGAAAGCTCGCCACGCGTCCACCATCAGGCAGTATTTTTTGTACATGATCAGCCAGTGGGCGATTGTATGAAACATAAAGCGCGGTCTTGCCGCTTGCAATCGTTGCTGAAAATTCTGTGATTGCTAACTGTGTCTTGCCGCTGCCTGCCGTACCAATTACGCGTAAACGAAAAGGGCTGAATTCCAGTTGTCGCGCCCACGTAGCCAGCCCGCCTGACAAACGCGTAACGAGTGCATGCGCTTGTCCTATCATGGCACTCGGATCAGGAAACAGCTGCAGCACATCACCCAGAAAACGCAGCACGCGCTCGCGTTCCGGATTGATTTCGCCCTTGGGTAGTATCTGTTGCAATAGCTGCGGTAGCTGGTCCTTATTGCGTGCATCAATGACACGTGCGGCATCGATACCGGCTATCTCCAGGCGTTTGATCTGATAGTCAGGGCAATACAGCAGATAGTCTATCGATAATGTGCCGCCTTCTTTACCATAGCGCTGAATGAGTGCTGAGACGGTGCGCATAATTTGCGAGCGGATCAGTTTGGGTTTATCCATGCCAGGATATTTTTTTGCCAAACCTTCATCGGTCTCTGTCAGAAAGCCGGATTTTTGCTCGATTAATAATAGGCGCCCGCTCGGTGCGACCAAAATAAAATCAATTTCACCATAGGCAGAAAACCCTTTTTCTACATTGGTCCAATGCACACCATGAAAAATTACATAATCATCTGGCAGCGCAGCGGCCAGTAGCGTGAGCGTTTCAATTTCGCGTTGCGCAGCTCCTGTGACGGAGAGTTCGCGCCAGCCTGCGGGGTGGACTTGGGCCATAATCAGTTAAGTAAAATTTAAGATCAATTCAGAATATTCTGGCTATTGTGCCTTCCTCTGCAAAAAATAGGGCGCAATAGTTTTGTAATCAACGTCTGCCTAGCTGATAAACTTGCAGCGCCGCTCAAAGGCTAAAGAATAATTGGAGAGATGTATGGATGGTCTACTACCCGCTGCTGCCGGACTGATAATGGGAGTTGTGGCTGGCGCTGCAATCGCCTGGCTGCTGGCAAAAAGCCGGCACAGTGCAGAACTGGCAACCAGCGTCGAGCAGGGTCGCATGCTTGAGCAATCTCTGGCTCAGCAACGTGCGCAGCATAGCGAAGACAATCGCAATGCACACGATATGCAAAGCCAGCTTGCCAGCTTGGGTCGTGAGCTGGCTACTGTCAGCACACGCTTGGAAGAAGAGCGCAAACAGGCGGAAGAAAAAATCACACTGCTGCGTGAAATGAGCGAGAGCAGCAAAAAAGCACTGACTGAAGAATTTCAAAATCTCGCCAACACCATTCTTGAAGATAAAACGCGTCGCTTTACTGAACAAAATCAGGAAAATCTCGGCCAGTTGCTTAATCCCTTCAAGGAAAGGCTGAATGAATTCAAATCCAAAGTCGAAGAGATTCATTATCAAGATACCCAGCAGCAGGCGGCGATGAAAGTCGAGCTGGCGCAGTTAAAAGAACTCAACCGCCAGATGACGACAGAGGCACATGATCTGACGACCGCATTAAAAGGCCAATCCAAGAAGCAGGGTAACTGGGGCGAGCTGGTGCTTGATAATGTATTGGCGCGATCTGGTCTGCAAGAGGGAAAAGATTACCGGCGTGAAGTCAGTTTCAATACCGATGAAGGCAAGCAGCGTCCGGATGTGATTATTTATCTGCCACAAAATAAGCATTTGATCATTGATGCCAAAGTATCGCTCAATGCCTATACCCGCTATGTAAATTCAGAAGATGAGATAGAACGCAAACAGGCCATCAGAGAACATGTCGCTGCCATAGGCGCGCGCATTACCGAGTTGGCAGAGCGACGTTATTTTGAATTAGGTGAAATCAATTCCCCTGAAATCGTGTTTATGTTCATACCGATAGAGTCAGCATTTGTTGAAGCCTTGCGTGCGGATGAAACATTGTTTCAGCAGGCATTGGAGCAAAATGTACTGGTTGCCACACCAACGACTTTGCTCACCAGCTTAAACATCGTGCGCCAGCTATGGCGTTTTGAAAATCAGAATGCGCATAGCGCAGAGCTGGCTGAAAGTGCCGCGCAGCTGTATCAGAAGCTGACAGGTTTTATCGGTTCTATGGAAGAGTTGGGTCGCAAGCTTGATTCTGCCAAAGCCAGCTATACCACGGCATTCAATCAGCTATACAGCGGCAAAGGTAGCCTGATTAAAAAAGCGAAAAATTTCGAGCAGCTAGGCGTGGCGGTGCAAAAAGCATTGCCACAATATCTGGTTGAAAAAGCCGAGCTGGAATTGGACTATGTGCCTGAAGATACTGAAGTAGAAAAGAGCCCTACAGATTTGCAAGCCTAAATTGGAAATCAGATGTAGTAGTTCAGACTTTTGCCGCAATATGATAAAACCCGCGAAAGCGTATACGTTGGCTGCGTAATGGCGCTGCAGTGAGCGCATAGTCAGGAAAGCGCGCAACGAAACGTCCGATCGCAATTTGTCC
>CAIVDH010000092.1 GCA_903904635.1 uncultured Burkholderiales bacterium
ACGGGTAAGGAGATCAATATGGAATATGAAACACGCAGCAAAAACTTGCAACGAATGAGTTTAATCGGCGGTATAGCGTTAGGTGCTTTGGTGATGTATATGGCCGATCCGTCGCAGGGTCGGCGCCGACGTGCGCTGCTGCGAGATCAGGTAAATAGTGCCAGTCACAAAACTTCCAAGCTGGTAGGACAAACCGTACGCGATGCACGCAATCGTTTTGCTGGTCTGCAGGCAGAAGCTACACGTTTGCTCACGCAAGAAAATGCCAAGCCTATCGATGATCATGTACTGGCTGCGCGTGTTCGTTCGCGGCTGGGGCGATCCATGTCACATCTGCACCAGATAGAAGTTAGTGCCCACAAAGGAGCTGTAACTTTAG
Source organism: uncultured Burkholderiales bacterium (assembly GCA_903904635.1). Taxonomy (GTDB): domain Bacteria; phylum Pseudomonadota; class Gammaproteobacteria; order Burkholderiales; family Burkholderiaceae_D; genus Pernthalerella. Next base: position 380 of record CAIVDH010000092.1, read on the forward strand.
TGGGAGATTTTAATCATGATGAATTACCAAACCTGCTGGAGCTGGTGCAGGCTATACCAGGCGTAGAAAAAGTAGGACATCAGATACATCCCCATCATATTCGAATTAATCCTGTGCGTGGCCTGTTCAGCTTGCGCAATGTAATGTGGATGGCCGGTGGCCTAGGCGCTGTGCTGGCTTGGTATGCGTTGGGTGGCAAGGCATCATCGGCCTTAGCTTTGCTTAAGGGGTGGGGTGGCAATGAACTTGCTGAAATAGACAATGAGCAGCAGATACCCGCTTCAGTTGTAGGCATCGCATCGCAAGCCGAACGATCCGCACCTTCAGCTACATCAACAGGAGCCTCGGTACTGCACTGATAAATTTATGTGATGCACTCATCTCATTAAGAATTAGTTAATACTTAATACTTAATTAATTTTTAATGAAGGCCTAAAACGGGTCATCTTGTCTTTCAGGCACTTGAACGTATTATCATGCGCTTGACACAGAATAATAATCACGGAGACAAGCATGACCCAAGAGCACCCACTATTGTGGACGCCAGATGCAGCGCGTATTTCCCAATCCAGACTGAATGATTACATGCAATGGCTGGCCAAACGCGGTCATCAGTTCAATGATTACCCCAGCCTGTGGCAATGGTCGACCGATCATCTGGAAGATTTTTGGGAATCGATCTGGCAGTATTTTGAAGTCAAAAGCTCGGCGCCTTACAAAAGCGTTTTGGCGGCACGCAGTATGCCGGGGGCAGTGTGGTTTGAAGGCAGCCAGTTAAATTTTGCAGAGCAGATTTTCCGTTTCAATACAGACGAAAAAAATGCTGACAAGATTGCCATACTGGCCAAATCCGAATCGCGTGACAACGTAGAAATGTCTTGGCGCAGTTTGCGCGCGCAAGTCACGGCGGTGGCCAATACATTACGTGCTCTGGGTGTTGGACCCGGTGACAGAGTCGTAGCGTATCTGCCGAATATTCCGGAAACCGTCGTGGCGTTTTACGCCTGTGCAAGTATTGGTGCGATCTGGTCTTCTTGTTCGCCTGATATGGGCAGCTCTAGTGTGTTGGATCGCTTCAAACAAATTGATCCTAAAGTTTTACTGGCAGTTGATGGATATCGATATGGTGGTAAAGATTTTGATCGTATGGCGGTGGTCGAGACCATGCGCAATGAACTCACGACGCTAGAACATACGGTATTACTGCCCTATTTAAATCCGCAAGCGGCTTTGCCCGGTGCAATGAGTTGGGCAGAATTATTTACCCATACGGCCGCAAAAAATCCAGAGATGCATTTCGAGCAGGTGCCTTTTAATCATCCTCTCTGGATACTCTATTCATCCGGCACCACTGGTATGCCCAAGCCTATTGTGCATGGCCATGGCGGTAGTTTGCTGGAATCATTGAAAGGCAATGCGCTCCATCTGGATCTGGGCGAGCAGGATAGGTTTTTATGGTTTTCCACAACGGGCTGGGTAATGTGGAATGCTCAAATTTCAGGCTTGCTGGTGGGCTCTACCATTTGTATTTACGATGGCAATCCTGGTTATCCTGATATGAGTGCGCTGTGGCGTTTTGCCGGCGAAGCCAAGCTGACGTTCTTTGGCGCAGGTGCTGCATTTTTTACGAATTGTATGAAAGCCGGCATAGAGCCTACTGAAATTGCAGATCTCTCCAGTCTGCGCGCAGTGGGTTCCACAGGTTCGCCGCTGGTGTCTGATGCCTATCGCTGGATTTATGATCATGTGAAATCTGACATCATGCTGGCCTCTATCAGTGGTGGCACCGATACCGCTGCAGCATTTGTGGGCTCTTGTCCCATCATGCCGCTGTATGCAGGTGAAATGCAGTGCCGTGCATTGGGTATTGCGGCGCATGCGCTTGATGATGCCGGCAAATCCTTGATTGATGAAGTCGGTGAATTAGTCATCACCGAGCCTATGCCATCGATGCCGCTTTATTTCTGGAATGATCCGGGCAATCTGCGTTATCTGGATAGTTATTTTGATCATTATCCTGGCTTGTGGCGGCATGGTGACTGGATACGCATCACCAAGCGTGGCGGGGCGATTATTTATGGCCGATCAGATGCCACTATTAATCGTTATGGCATACGCATGGGTACGGCTGAAATTTATCGCGTGGTAGAAGACTTGCCCGAGATATTGGATAGCATGGTGGTCGATCTTGAATATCTGGGCCGTGAATCTTATATGCCTTTGTTTATCGTGTTACGAGAAGGCGTACAACTTGATGCGACGTTGGAACAGCGCATACGCGAGAAAATACGCACACAATTATCGGCGCGTCATGTGCCCAATGAAGTGATTGCCGTTGCCGAAATTCCGCGCACCCTGACCGGCAAGAAAATGGAACTACCGATCAAGAAGCTCATGCTCGGTTCGCCTATAGAAAAAATCGCCAATCCGGATGCGATGAGTAATCCGGGATCGCTGGCGTTTTATGCGGCTTTTGCTGCACAGCGTAGTGTGGGGTGAGTTGAAGAAATTAGTTGATATGAAATTTAATATGCCCCGGCCTGCGCTAGGATGACGTTGGTAATTTTAAGATTGCCTGAACTCCTATCATCGTCGCAGCCCAGGTTGGGATTTATTGTCGTTGTCTGCAAACGGAAATATCTGCTTCATCTGTCAAATTAAGAACCGATCACCTTGAGTCGCCGGTGGAGTTGACAATGCCTTACCATCACCAAACTGGCTAGTTCTTCTGGCGGGGAGATTGGGTTGTTATGATTAGTGTAATAAAATTATTAGATCGATCTAACTTTTGAAAAATATGAAAATAAGGAAAGTCTAAAATGAGAATCATTAAAATAATTATCACGCTATTGGCATTAATACTTTCGTATCAGTCAGTTGCACAAGAGCTACCTGTTGGTCGCTATAGTGACGCTGCAATATCCAATGGTTTTAAGAACGGTATAATTTTTTCATTTTCCGGTAACGCTAAAGATAATTCAGGCGATCAGATGACCATCCTGTTTAGCGGAGAAACAAAGCCAGGCGTATTGG
>CAIVDH010000093.1 GCA_903904635.1 uncultured Burkholderiales bacterium
TCGAGCAAAAATTTTGCAAGATGATGCGGGCAGTTTTGCGCCACTTCCAAACGCACAGCGAATCCAAATTGCCTTGTCTGTAATTCACCCTTCAACGCTTGCCGCAAATTTTTTACTTCTTCTTCATCTACCCATAAATCACTATCACGGGTAACACGAAATTGTGAATAGGCCAGCACTTCTCGACCTGGGAACAAATCAGCAATATGGGCATGAATAATAGAAGAGAGCAGGCAATAGGCACTACCATCACCAACGAGTTCATCAGGCAAACTAATAATGCGCGGCAGCACGCGTGGTGCCTTCATCACGGCGATGGAAGTGCCACGGCCAAATGCATCTTTACCTGCCAGCTCCACAACAAAATTTAAACTCTTATTGACGATTTGCGGAAATGGATGCGATGGGTCAAGTACGATGGGTGTGAGCAAAGGCCGGACATCTGATTCAAAATATTCTTTTACCCAGGCACGCTGTTTTTCATCCCTATCGTGATGCCGCAGCAAATGAAAACCATGAGCTGCCAGCGCCGGCAGGATTTGTTGATTTAGAATCGCATACTGATGCACTACGAGCTGATGACATTCAGGGCTGATTCCCATGAGCGTTTTTTTTAAATGCGAATGGTTACTGCCGCCAGAATCACGATCGCGGGCCAATAAGCTGGCAATCCTGACTTCAAAGAACTCATCAAGATTGCTGCTGACTATACAGAGATAACGTAAGCGCTCAAGCAAAGGAATGGCCGTATCTTCCGCCTGCGCCAGTACACGCCTATTAAAAGCAATCTGCGAAAGCTCACGGCTGAGAAAATGGGCATCTGCTTCTGGAAGATGCCTTAAAGACCAGGGGAGCTTTTCATTCGGCTCACTAACGAGGGTTTTTGAAATATTTTTCATAGTAACTTAGTGTAAATACGGGCTATTACAGTTTGATGACAGCACCAACCTTGCAAAAACCTGACAACTGTCATTAACCTGAAACAATCGATATATATATTCTGTCGGGTATTAATTGTTTAACACTGAGGAGCTACCATGCGTACTAAGCAAGTAATAAAAACCGTTGTACTGGCCACGACTGGCCTTCTGATGTCCCTAAATATAAGTGCCGCTGACCTTACAGGCGCTGGCGCTACTTTCCCATACCCAATCTACTCCAAATGGGCTGAGGCTTACAAGGCTGCGACCGGTATTGGCCTGAATTATCAATCGATAGGCTCGGGCGGCGGTATCAAGCAGATTAAAGCTAAAACCGTTGACTTTGGCGCTTCAGACATGCCTTTAAAGCAAGAAGAGCTGGAAAAAGAAGGCCTGATGCAGTTTCCGGCAATTATTGGTGGCGTTGTGCCAGTCGTAAATATTGACGGTATCGCACCCGGACAGCTGAAATTCACTTCTGATGTTATTGCAGCAATTCATCTGGGTAAAATCACCAAATGGAATGCACCAGAAATAGCTGCTATCAATCCTGGCGTCAATTTACCTGCGCTGGCAATTACTGTTGTGCATCGCGCTGATGGTTCAGGCACCACTTTCTTGTGGACGGATTTTCTGTCAAAAACCAATGCAGATTTCAAAGCGACAGTCGGTTCAGGCACCGCTGTGAAATGGCCAACTGGTGTGGGCGGTAAAGGCAACGAAGGTGTTGCAGCAAATGTGCAGCGTATCAAAGGCGCATTTGGTTACATAGAATATGCTTACGCCAAGAAAAACAAAATCCCACATGGTCAGTTAAAAAATAGTGCTGGTGAATTTGTTCA
>CAIVDH010000094.1 GCA_903904635.1 uncultured Burkholderiales bacterium
CAAAAATTTTGCAGGTTTTTTTATTTGTACTGTAACGGTTCAAAGTATTTGCTTACCCACCCACCACGCTATTGCAGCAACAAATGCTGATGCCGGAATTGTAAATACCCACGCCCAGACGATATTGCCAGCAATACCCCAGCGCACTGCTGACATTTTTCGTGAAGACCCAACGCCAACTATGGCACCAGTAATCGTATGCGTCGTTGATACTGGTATGCCCAGACTAGTAGCGAGAAACAGCGTAATGGCGCCACCGGTTTCAGCACAAAAACCACCTACTGGTTTTAACTTGGTAATTTTTTGCCCCATAGTCTTGACGATACGCCAGCCACCAAAAAGTGTACCGAGACTAATCGCAATGTAGCAGCTGACTATCACCCAAAGAGGCAAAGGATCACTGGCTGCAGTAAACCCTGAAGCAATGAGCAGCATCCAGATTATGCCCATGGTTTTTTGTGCGTCATTGCCGCCATGCCCGAGGCTGTACATGGACGCCGATACCAATTGCATACGCCGAAACCATTTGTCGATACGCTGCGGCGTACTTCGCACGAACAGCCATGAAACCAGTAACATCATTAAAGAGCCAAATAACAAACCCAGCATCGGTGATAAAACGATGAAGCAGATGGTTTTGATCAGGCCTGAAGCAATCAGTGAACCAGTGCCGGCCTTAGCAACTGCGGCACCAACTAAGCCACCGATGAGAGCGTGTGATGAGGATGAAGGAATACCGTAATACCAAGTGAGCAAATTCCAACCAATGGCTCCCATCAAGGCGCCAAATACCACGTAGTGATCAATAATAGAGGGATCAATTGTGCCCTTGCCTACTGTGGTGGCAACCTTGAGCTGAAATACAAGTACCGCAGTAAAATTAAAAAAGGCAGCCATCGCTACGGCAGTTTGAGGCTTAAGCACACCAGTTGAGACAACGGTTGCAATTGCATTGGCTGCATCATGAAATCCATTCATGAAATCAAAAGCCAAAGCCAATAACACTAAAAACGCTAGTACATAGATACTGATGGTTAAATTATGCATATTTTTCTTGGTGATTTTCTATCAATATCTGCGTTCAGGCATTTTCAACAATAATTCCCTCAATGATATTGGCCACGTCTTCACAGCGGTCGGTGACAGACTCAAGAATTTCATAAATTGCTTTTAGCTTGATCAGGTTACGTACATCCGGCTCTTCTCTGAACAGCTTGGACATTGCTGCGCGCATAACATGGTCAGCATCTGATTCGAGTCTGTCTATCTCTGCGCAGATGGTGAGTATTTCGCGGGCATTATCCATGTTGTGCAATAAGCCTATGCAGTTACGTACTTTCTCACAGCATGAAAGGCAAAGTTCTGCCAGCCGTTTTGCCTCTGGTGTGATTTGCTTAATGTCGTACAAAGAAACTGTCTGGGCGGCGTCTTCCATCAGATCGAGAATGTCATCCATGCGTGTGATGAGCTGGTGTATATCGTCTCGATCTAGCGGCGTGATGAAAGTTTTATGCAGCATCTCAAGCGTTGCATGCGTCACTTTATCGGCCTGTTTTTCTATGGTTTCAATTGCGTGTACACGATTTTCGAGATCATCGAAAGTGGTCATTAACGAAACCAACTCTTTACCACCCTTGACGCAAAGATCTGCATGCTGAATGAATAGGTCAAAAAATTTACCTTCCGTTGGCATCAGTCTTCCGAACATCTTTTTCTCCTAACCCAATCGGGCATCAAACTATTTAAAAATATATAAAATCTATACCGTTAAAGGCGACAGCACCGCCAGCGGTCTAACGAGACAGGCTTTTAATATTAGTCACCCATGTAAGCAGGCGCATTACCGGTGTAATTTTCAAATTTTGTGTATTGCCCCATAAATGTCAGGCGAACACTGCCTATGGGGCCATTACGTTGCTTGCCTATGATGATTTCAGCCATGCCTTTATCTGGTGAATCCGGGTTATAGACTTCATCACGGTAGATAAACAGGATCACGTCGGCATCTTGCTCAATGGCGCCTGATTCACGCAGATCAGACATCACAGGTCGTTTATTCGGGCGCTGTTCTAGCGAGCGGTTTAATTGCGATAGAGCGATCACGGGGCAATTCAATTCTTTTGCCAATCCTTTCAGATTGCGTGAAATCTCTGAAATTTCAGTCGCGCGATTTTCTCCTGATGTGTTGGCTGACATGAGCTGCAAATAATCTACGATGATTAATCCCAGCGTTCCACAGGTGCGTGCGAGCCTGCGTGAACGCGCACGTAGTTCAATTGAATTTAGCGCCGGTGTTTCATCGATAAAAATTTGCGCATCATTCATTTTCTGAATTGCATGCGTCAGACGTGGCCAGTCTTCGTCGTTAAGACGTCCTGTGCGCAGGCGATGCTGATCGAGCCGGCCCACCGAACCCAGCATACGCATGGCCAACTGCGTGCCGCCCATCTCCATAGAGAAAATCGCAACCGGTAGTCCACTTTCAACGGCTACGTTTTCTCCGATGTTTACAGAGAACGCTGTTTTACCCATAGATGGACGGCCCGCGACTATGATTAAATCGCCAGGCTGGAGGCCGGAAGTCATGCGATCAAGATCAACAAACCCGGTAGGAACACCTGTAATGTCATTTTGATTTTCGCGGTTGTAAAGTTCATCGATACGTTCAACTACTTGCGTGAGCAAGGGCTGGATTTCCTGAAAACCTTTATTACCTCGCGCACCATCTTCTGCAATTGCAAAAATTTTTGATTCAGCCTGATCTAGCAACTGCTTGACCTCTTTACCCTGAGGATGAAAAGCTTCACCTGAAATTTCATCGGCAACGGTAATCAACCTGCGCAATATGCCCCTGTCGCGAACGATCTCAGCGTAACGACGTATATTGGCTGCGGAAGGGGTATTTTGGGCTAGCGCGTTGAGATAAGAAATGCCGCCAACTTCTTCGGCCTTGGCACTAGAGGAAAGTGATTCAAAGACAGTAATAACGTCAGCGGGTCTGGATGCGCCTATCAGCTTGACGATGTGCTGGAAAATCAGCCTGTGATCAAAACGATAGAAATCATCCGGGCCGACAAAATCAGCG
>CAIVDH010000095.1 GCA_903904635.1 uncultured Burkholderiales bacterium
CTGGCTTCTTCGATCTGTACACGAATTTGTTTAACGCGTGCTTCGATCGTAGCGGTCTGACCAGCGCCGTCGATCAGCGTGGTGTTTTCTTTGCCGATTTCTATACGCTTGGCTTGGCCGAGATCAGCCAGTGTGACTTTTTCCAGCGTCATGCCAACTTCTTCTGCAACAACCTGGCCACCGCTCAGAATCGCGATGTCTTCCAGCATTGCTTTACGACGGTCACCAAAGCCAGGTGCTTTAACTGCACAGGTTTTGAGAATGCCGCGAATATTGTTGACCACCAGCGTAGCTAATGCTTCGCCTTCGATGTCTTCTGCAATGATCAGCAGTGGACGGCCAGCTTTTGCAACTTGCTCCAGGATAGGCAGCAGATCACGAATGTTCGAAATCTTTTTGTCGCACAGCAGAATGAATGGATTCTCCAGCAGCGCAACTTGCTTGTCCGGATTGTTGATGAAGTAAGGTGACAGATAGCCACGATCAAACTGCATACCTTCAACGATATCGAGTTCGTCGTTGAGTGATTTGCCATCTTCAACAGTGATCACGCCTTCTTTACCGACTTTTTCCATTGCTTCAGCAATGCGCTCGCCGATCGAATGATCCGAGTTTGCGGAGATCGCGCCAACTTGTGCGATTTCTTTGGACGTGGTGCAAGGCTTAGCGATTTTTTTCAGTTCTTCAACAGTCGCTGCAACAGCTTTGTCGATACCGCGCTTCAAATCCATAGGATTCATGCCGGCAGCAACATACTTCATGCCTTCGCGAACGATCGCTTGCGCTAACACGGTTGCGGTAGTGGTACCGTCACCAGCATTGTCAGAAGTTTTGGAAGCGACTTCCTTAACCATCTGTGCGCCCATGTTCATGAGCTTGTCTTTGAGTTCGATTTCTTTTGCAACGGACACGCCGTCTTTGGTAACGGTAGGCGCGCCAAACGAGCGCTCCAGCACAACGTTACGACCCTTAGGGCCCAGAGTGACTTTAACTGCGTTAGCCAGGATGTTGACACCCTCAACCATTTTTGCGCGCGCTAGGTCGCCGAAAATTACTTCTTTAGCTGCCATGTTGAATGCTCCTTGAAATTTTTACGTGGATGCTGATCGAATTTATTTCTGAACGATCGCCATGATGTCTTCTTCGCGCATGACCAGTACTTCTTTGTTGTCGATCTTGACGGTCTGGCCAGAATATTTGCCGAACAGGACGGTGTCGCCGACTTTTACATCGAGTGGGCGTACTTTGCCGTCGTCCAGGATCTTGCCATTGCCGACTGCAATGACTTTGCCTTGGTCTGGCTTCTCAGCGGCTGCTTCAGGAAGCACAATGCCGGAAGCTGTTTTGGTTTCTTGTTCGAGACGCTCGACAATGACGCGGTCGTGCAAAGGACGAAGGCTCATAAATACTCCTTGAAAACAATAAGTTATGGTTACCTGACATAATTATCGGCACAGTGCCGGTAATACAGTCATGACGGAAAAACGGTTCTGCCAATAAAGTTGTTAGCACTCTACTTGGTCGAGTGCTAAGTATAGGGTCAGTTATGCTCTTTTTCAAGGCACGACTTGTAAATATATAAAAATGCCTGGTCGGTGCTTGTTGGATTGGTAAGTATTTGGCGCAATGGCAATTAATGGCTGTTAATAGCTAAGCATGCCGGCAGCATGCTAAATCAAGCATGCAAATGCAGTTTGCAGGATATTTCGCTCGCACTAGCTGTCTCAGATGCTGTCGCAGAAGTTGTCTGCGTCCTGCTGTTAAAACAGAAATAGGTGAAACACCATGAGCGCTTTACAGACCGTAATTATTCCCCGCGTACGTAATCTAGGCGATGGCCTTCAAGTGCGGCGCGCACTTCCTGCACCTGAGCATCGCATGGTTGGTCCCTTTGTATTTCTTGATCAGATAGGGCCAACTATTATTAAACAGGGTCATGGATTAGACGTGCGACCGCATCCACACATAGGGCTGGCCACCGTCACCTGGCTATTGCAGGGCGAGATACTGCACCGCGATAGTCTGGGCAATGTGCAGTCCATACGCGCTGGCGAAGTGAATTGGATGACTGCCGGGCGCGGCATCGTTCATTCTGAGCGCACGCCTGAGGCACAGCGCAACAGCAATACGGCTTTATATGGCCTGCAATGCTGGGTGGCGCTGCCCAGGGCACATGAAGAAGATGAACCGGATTTCACTCATCTTAAAGCTGGCGAACTGGAAACCCTGGAAGGCGAGGGCGTACACGCCACGATCATTGCCGGCAGTTTTTTTAATCGTACGTCGCAGGTACCGACCCGTTCAGCCCTATGTTATGTACAGCTAAAGTTACAGCCCAATACACGTACAGCCATACCCGCTGAATATGCAGAGCAGGCGCTTTATATAGTAGAAGGTGAAATAGAGCTGGGTTTTGATGGGGTGTTTGGCGCGGGCCATTTGCTTACTTTGCGATCAGGTGCCGAAGCTATTTTTCTCGCCGGAGAAAAAGGCGCAACACTTATGTTGCTAGGCGGCGAGCCATTGGATGGGCCGCGTCATATGGTGTGGAATTTTGTCTCAAGCAGCATGGATCGCATAGAGCAGGCGAAAGAAGACTGGTTGCAGCAAAGATTTCCAGCGGTGCCGGGTGAAACGGAATTCAGTCCGCTGCCCGATAACGTCAATCCCGCAGGATAAATTATTCGTTGCGTTTCAACTGCGCCTGATGACTTGCCCAAGCCAGATTCGCAGCGCATAAATCTTCCAGCGCCGTGCCTACCGATTTGAAAACCGTAATCTCTATGGTGTTCAATCTGCCGGCATGTGTGCCACTGGCCAGATCGGCAAGTTCAGCCTGTACAGATTCACGACCCATCAAACCGGCAGCGATAGGTTGCACCAGATCGCCTGCTTCAGCCAGTGCACCAGAGAACGTATCAACAAACACATTTGCCTGAGACATCAAGTCATCATCTGCCTCACGCATGTCTGCACGAAAACCACCGACCAGATCGATATGCGTGCCCGGCCTGACTGCGTCTGCCAGCACCAGCGGCACCTTACTGGTGGTGGCGCAACTGATGATGTCTGCTTCCAGACAAGCCTGTCGTAAATCATCGGCCGCTACCAGAGTGATCTCATCCGGCAGACCGGCTGCGCGTATTCTCTGCATCGTATGCGCAATATTTTCAGCGGAACGACCCCAGACTGTGACTTGCGTGATCGGCCGCACAGCGCAATGCGCAACGGCCATGCAAGGGGCAAGCTGACCTGTGCCTATGATGAGCAAGCGCCGGCTGTCAGAGCGTGAAAGATAAGTCGAAGCCAGCGCCGAAGCCGCGGCGGTGCGGCGTAGCGTTAATTCTTCACCATCCATCAGCGCCAGCGGCGTGCCTGTGGTGGTGTCGAATAAAATAAATAAAGCCTGTACCGTTGGCAGTGAACGATCACGATTGGCAGGCGCTACCGTCACCAGCTTGACCCCCATTTGCTGTCCCGCTTGCCAGACTGGCATCAGCAACAGTACGGACGCATCTGCATCTGATAGCGTATGCACATGCCGACGTGGCACATTAATGTCTTGCTGAAAAGCCTCGCGCAGTGCGGCAATCAACAGCGGATAAGACAAGGCACGCTTGAGTTCAGCGCCATCTAAAAATGGAATCATCATCGGTCAGTAAAAGTGAAGTCGCGCCAGACTACGCAATCCATGCACGCACGTCAAACTATCTCGCACCCGTGTGATAATGATTCGACGCCTCAGTACTCTTTATCGCTGGAATTCATGTTGCTAATTTTATTTTCATATTTAAATATGCCGCACTTATTTTTGCGCAGCGCCTTACTCATCGTATTGATGATGAATGCCGCCTGCACCAGCCTGCCAGTTGGCTCGCGTTTACCTGCCGCATTCGCCAGGGCGGCGCAAGAAGCAGGCGTACCGCCTGATGCCATAGCAATACAGATAGAGTCAGTCGGGGCAAGTGCACCGCTGCTTGCGCATCATGCAGGTGCAGCCATGCAGCCGGCTTCATTAATGAAATTAGTAACCACTGCAGCGGCATTGGATTTGCTCGGCCCCGGCTATCGCTGGAACACGCGCATTTATACCAATGGCATACAGAGCGGTGCAGCCTTGCAGGGTGATCTGATCATCAAAGGCAGTGGTGACCCGCGTTTATCGCAAAAAGATCTCTGGTCTGTGCTGCGTAATTTGCGCGCACAAGGCATACAACATATTAGCGGCGATCTGCTGCTGGACCGCACCTTGTTTGAACTCACCACAGATGATGCGATACAGTTTGATGGTAAACCTGAACGCGCCTACAACGCCTTGCCGGACGCATTACTTCTCGATACCAAGACGCTGACTTTACACTTTGTGCCAGACGAAAAAAATCAAATCGTACAAGTACGCACAGAGCCTTATCTGGCTAGCTTGCAGGTCACTGCACCAAAATTAGTCATTGGTGAATGCGGCGCATGGCGCAAATCTATAGGGCTGGAATTTGCGCCGCAAGCTTTGCGATTCGATGGCAGCTATGCGCTAGCCTGCGGTGAGCAGCACTTTCCCATTCACGCTTATAACTACACGCATCTGGAATATTTCGATGCCTCGTTGCGGCAGATCTGGAGTGAGCTAGGCGGCACCATAGCGGGTAGTACGCGTGAAGTAACGCTGTCACAAGAGGCGCATGGAGTTGAACATGAAATAGCAGCATGGCAGTCTGTGCCTTTATCCGATGTCATCCGTGACATCAATAAATACAGTAATAACGTCATGTCTCGTCAGCTGTTACTGACGCTGTCTGCAGAGCGGGGCGTTAAGCCAGCGACTAAAATTTCAGGCGTCGCTATCTTACAAGACTGGCTATTAGCCCGAGGCATAAAAACTGCGGGGCTAGTGATAGAAAACGGATCAGGCCTGTCGCGCAATGAACGTATTTCCGCTGCTGATCTTGCCCGTGTTTTGCAGCTGATGTGGCACAGCCCCACCATGCCGGAATTTATTTCTTCGCTACCGTTAGCTGGCGTTGATGGCACCATGCGCAAGCGTGTTCAAAATATGGATGTGAAAGCTTACGCGCATATTAAGACCGGCAGTCTGGCTGATGTGGCCGGCATCGCCGGTTATGTCACCGCACGTTCAGGTAAAAGATTGATTATCGTCTGCATGATTAATCATCCCAATGCAGACAAGTTGCGCGGCGCAATGGATACGCTGCTGCAGTGGGTGTATGAACACAATTAATCAGCCCGCTACAGTAAGTTGAATGTTATGTGCGTGGCTTGAACAGTACCGTCGTCATCGCAAGCAAAATCAACACAATAGCTGCATAGTCTTGCCAGTGTGGCGTCTCGTTTAACATCCATGCGCCAGCGAATACGCCGAGCACCGGAATAAACATCACAGACAAGCTGGAAGCAACCGGCGGCAAAATGCGTGCAAGGCGAAACCACGCCACATGGGCAAAGCCAAATACAATAATCGCGTTATACAGTATCGCGCCCCATTCAATCATGTTCGGCATGCGTATTGATTCATGCTCAACACTCAGCGCCAGTAAACCCATAGTGCAAGTGGTAAAGCACAGCATCCAGAATGTGAGCGAGATGGTCGGCATATCGATGCTGGTACGCTTCATCATGACTGTGCCATAGCCCCAGCTAGCGGCAGCGATCAGCGCAAATAATGTCCCCACCGGTTGACCGGATACTTTAGAAAATTCGCTGGAGAGTAACAACAGCGCACCCGTCAACGCCATTGCAATACCGAATAATGCGCGGCGGCTAATGCGGTCACCATAAAACAGCAAGCCTGCCAAGACTGCCCATACCGGCATCGTATAGCCTAGCGTCGCCGCGCGACCTGATGAAAGCATCTTCACACCTAAAATAATAAACACATGCCAGATCAGCATATTCGGAATAGCCAGCCGGATTACCGTCTTGATCTGCCCGGGGGGCACAGACAGCGATGCCTTCTGCATACGCGCTGCGATCCAGATTACGAAGATGCCACCCAACATACTGAGCGCGCGAAAAGTCAGCGGCGGAAAATGTTGTACGCCCAGCTTCATGATGGGCCAGTTAATGCCCCATGTAAAAGTCAACAGCGCGAGCAGGATCAGATCTTTGCGGGTCAGTGTATTCATGCGGGCACGATAGCATGTCAGGCTACAATGTGGCCATTACGTTTTAATGAACCGGGACTTGCGTGAACTTCATAGCCAAACTCACTGCTGCGAGCAAATTAAATCATTCATTATTGTGCGTAGGACTTGATCCTGATGTTGCTAAATTCCCTGCTGAGCTGCAAGGAAAAAGCGATGCAATTTTTATATTTTGCAAAGCCATTATTGATGCCACTGCCGATCTTGCCTGCGCGTTCAAGCCGCAGATTGCCTACTTCGCTGCACTGGCTGCAGAAGATCAGTTGCAGGCTATCTGTGATTATCTGCGTCAGACTTATCCGCAGATTCCCATTATTCTCGACGCCAAGCGCGGCGATATTGGTGCCACAGCTGAGCAATATGCACGCGAAGCGTTTGAGCGGTATGACGCTGATGCCGTGACCGTCAATCCGTATATGGGCTTTGATTCCGTTGCGCCTTATCTGGAATGGAAAGACCGCGGCGCAATCGTGTTGTGCCGTACATCTAACCCCGGCGGATCGGATTTACAATTTTTAAAAGTGGATGGGGTCCCGTTGTATCAGCATGTCGCAAAGCTGGTGGCAGAAAAATGGAATCTGAATGGCCAGTGTGGTCTGGTCGTAGGTGCGACCTTTCCGCAAGAGTTGGCAGAGGTACGCAAAATCGTGGGTGATATGCCGCTGCTCGTGCCGGGCATTGGTGCTCAGGGTGGCGATATCGCAGCTACAGTCCAGGCCGGGCAGACAGCAACGGGTGCGGGCATGATGATTAATTCTTCGCGGGCGATTTTATATGCCAGGCCTGATGGCGTAGAAAGTTTTGTAGAAGCGGCGCGCCGAGTGGCGCTGGAGACGCGGGACGCAATTAATTTATATCGTACTACGCAAGAAATTTAATAAAATTTTACCCGGGCATGCAAAGCTAAAATTTTAAAAATCACGAGCAGTAAAATCTTCGCTGTTAAAAA
>CAIVDH010000096.1 GCA_903904635.1 uncultured Burkholderiales bacterium
GCACCAGATGAATGATATTTTCAGCCAAATCATGTTCGCCACCCGATATCCACATCTTGTTGCCACGCAGCCGGTAGCTGCCATCAGCTTGCGGCTCTGCACGGGTGGTGATGTCGGATAAGCTGGAGCCGGCTTGCGGCTCAGAGAGGCACATCGTGCCGAAAAAACGGCCAGCCAGCATAGGTTTGACGTACAGCGCTATCTGCTCTGGGGAACCACACTTTAGCAGCGTGTTGGCATTACCGATGGTTAGAAAGGGATAAGCTGAACTAGAGACATTGGCCCCTTTAAACCAGGCGAAACCTGCTTTCTCTATCAGGTAGGGTAACTGCATGCCGCCGAATTCATAGTCTTGCCCGGCTGCGATCAGGCCTGCGTCTGCGAAGGCTTGCAGCGCAGCGCTGACCTCAGGGATCATGTGTATCGCTTCGCCATCGAACGTCGGCTCGTTTTGATCCGCTTTTTTGTTATGCGGCGCAAATTCTTCAGTAGCCAGTCGCGCACAAAGATCCAGAGTCGCATCAAATGTTTCGCGACTGTGATCAGCAAAACGCTCGCGACGCGTCAATGCCAGCGCATCAAGCCATTCGTAGAGCAAGAAGTCCAGGTCGCGCCTGGACAGTATGAGTGATGACATGACAGCGAGCTGATGAGCAAATCAGGGTTAAACGACTTCGAATAAGCCTGCAGCACCCTGACCGCCACCGATACACATGGTGACAACAACATATTTTGCACCACGACGTTTACCTTCTATCAAAGCATGACCGGTTAGACGCGCACCTGATACGCCATACGGATGGCCTAATGCAATCGCTCCACCATTTACATTGAGCTTGTCCATAGGGATACCGAGTTGATCAGCACAATAAAGCACTTGTACTGCGAAGGCTTCGTTTAGCTCCCACAGACCGATATCGTCAACTTTCAGTCCTGCTTTTTTTAATAATTTTGGAATGGCAAATACCGGGCCTATGCCCATTTCATCCGGCTCACAGCCGGCCACGGCAAAGCCACGAAAAATACCTAAGGGTTTTTTTCCAGCGGCGGCAGCTGCCTTGTCGCTCATGACAATCGCTATTGACGCGCCATCAGAAAACTGACTGGCATTACCGGCTGCAATCACGCCGCCAGGAACGGCAGTTCGAATCTGTGACACGCCTTCATAAGTGGTATCGGCGCGTATGCCTTCATCGACAGATGCAGTTACTTCGCGCGTGATGATCTGGCCTGTGTTTTTATCTGCCACTGCCATGATGGTTTTCATAGGCGCAATTTCATCGGTGAATTTGCCGGCTGCCTGGGCAGCGTAGGCACGCTGCTGACTCTGCACGCCGTAATGATCTTGACGTTCACGGCTAATGTTGTAGCGTTTGGCAACGGTTTCTGCGGTTTGCAGCATAGGCCAGTAAATCTCAGGCTTGTTTTCTTTCAGCCATGGGTCAGAAATCATGTGCATATTCATTTCATTTTGCACACAAGAGATAGATTCAACGCCACCGGCAGCATAAACATCGCCCTCGCCTGCAATGACACGCTGGGCTGCAGTGGCAATAGTTTGTAGCCCTGATGAACAAAAGCGATTAATGGTCATGCCGGATGTTGTGACTGGGCAGCCACCGCGCAAAGCGATCTGACGCGCGATGTTCATGCCGGTGGCACCCTCAGGATTAGCGCAACCGATAATGACGTCTTCAACCATTGCAGGATCAATGCCGGCACGCTCTATTGCTGCCTGAAGTGCATGACCACCTAGCGAAGCGCCATGCGTCATGTTAAACGAGCCCTTCCATGATTTGGCGAGCGGGGTACGGGCGGTCGATACGATAACGGCATCGGTCATGAAGGTCTCCTGTGGAATGATTGCTGAAATAGATTTGAAGAGCGGCTAATAATTTATTACTTAACAACTTGTCTATACATAACCAAAAACATGGCATGAAAAATTGGAAACGAGAATAGCATAATTATCTGCACGATCGTTCGCAAAATAGATCTTGCCGTAAGTTTTCGTAAGTTTAAAGCAAGGAACGCGTAAGTTTGGCTCCCTACACTCAGC
>CAIVDH010000097.1 GCA_903904635.1 uncultured Burkholderiales bacterium
CACACCCACGCAATGCCCCGTTGTTAATTGAATAAAAAAATCAAATAACGCGCCTATCAACATGAATGGCAAAGCCAAATAAAGAAAAATAAGAAACCAACCTGCGCTGGTTAATCTGGGCTTATCAATATCGTGGCCCAAAATAGGCTGATATATTTTTTTGCGGAAGAAAAGATTTATCATGCGCTCAATGTTAATGCACTCTTGATTATTGCTACACACTGATTTTATTTAAACCATCCTCTGGCCATGCAAATTATTTGGAATCAGATAGACCAGACAAAATGGGACGCGGCGCATGCGAGTGCGGGTGGCTATTTGCAGCAAGACTGGTGCTATGGCACCAGCTTGCTGACCAAAGCGGTGAGCTGCCATCGTGCAGAAGTCATGCAAGATGGCCAGACCATCGCGTTGGCACAATTCATTTGCCGCCGCTATGGCGGAATAGCCGGCTTTGCCATTTGCACCCGCGGCCCGCTGTGGCTGAAAACTTTGTCAGCTTCGGAACAGGCGCAAGTCTATCGCGTATTGAAACGCAGCGTGCCCATAGCGCGTCCGCGCTTTGCTTTGTTTGCTCCCAATATCATGGCTACAGATGACGCTAGCCTTGCCGGGTTAGTGCGTGTGATGACGGGCCATTCGACAGTATTAATCGATCTGCAGCAATCGCCTGAAGCCTTGCGTGCTGCGATGGACGGTAAATGGCGCAACAGGCTTTTGGCAGCTGAACGTGCCGAAATAAAAATTATTCGACTCGCTGCTGAACCTGCGCACTATGCGTGGCTGCTGGAAGAAGAACGTGCGCAGCGCGAGAGTAAAAGTTTTTACGGCTTACCAGTGAAGTTTGTAGAAAACTTTATACATGCACGCAGCGATACCAACAAAACTACACTGATTTTGCAGGCAGAAGCGCAAGGTGAACGCATCGCTGCGATGCTGTTTTTAATACATGGCAGCACGGCCACCTATCATGTGGGCTGGTCTAATGATGCTGGTCGCGCTGCGAATGCACACAATCTTTTGTTATGGCGCGCATTGATAGCGCTGCAACAAAACGGCATTGCCACGCTGGACATGGGCGGCATCAATACGCGCAGCCTACCCGGCATTTCGCGTTTTAAAATCGGCTCAGGCGGCGCAGTCACTACCTATGCCGGCACGTTTGTCTGATTAGATTACTTACTTTTGTTTTTGTTGGCCGCCACAAAAGGCGCCCGATAAATCCAAACCGGCTTACCTTCCACTGATTGCACCACCGCCTGCGCTTGCCAGGCCTCCGCCACAAATTCCAGACTGATTAGCCAGGCACCCGGTTTTAATTCTGCCTCTGCCTTGGCCACTGCACGGGGCATGCTCTCAGGCCGCTGAAATAAATACACCATGTCATAAGCGCGCCAATCTGCGCGCCATATATCACCCTGACTGATCTGCGCCCAGGGACAACGCAGCGCCGCAGCAGCACGTAGCGGCCAGCTCCATTCAATGCCAAACAAGCGTGCATTGGGATAGACCTTGCGCAGCGCAGACAAACCATGGCCAAGGCCACAGCCGGCATCGAGTATCGCAGCACCATCAGGCAGCGGCGCGTGTTGAGCAAGCTCAGTTAGCGCTTGAGCAGGCGTAGGAAACAGCGGCGCATCACGCCAGGCGTTCATGGGGTAAATCAGCAATATCAGCGCAAACGGCAACAGCCATGCCCAAGCCGGTAAAGCCACAGAGCCCGATAGCAGCAGCGACAAAGGAAACCCTATGCCCACTGCCAGACGACGCCAGAACGTATTGGCCATCACGCTGGCAATGACGCCCGCAGCTGTGGCCAGCCCCACTGCAGGCAGCACAGGCAAATTAGGCGCGAGCAATAAGCGATACAGCACCCAAGTGCCGCCCCATGCGAAAAGCGCAGGCAACGGCCAGCGCAGGAATGATTGATTTGCAAATTGCACGAACATAGTTGAGATAATTTTTAGCTAAATAATTTTTTGAATAAAAACAATGCAGGCCAGACTATACCGCCTCATGCGCCTGCGTTCTGTTTTGTAAATTAAAACGGCAACCTATGCCGCTGAAGAGTTTGTAAATTGATGGATGCGCGCAGCAAGTATAGAGCCACCTGCCTGGCATCAATAACAGATCTGCTTAAGCGTATTCATGCGCAAACAATGACGGATTTCAGACTAAGCGCAGAGATTTTTACTAACGAATTGAATAAAATTTATGTGTTCGCTTAAAGGGAGTACTCAATGGGAGTACTTACAGGGAGTACTTACAGGGAGTATTTTCATGTACAAACACATACTGATACCTACCGATGGCTCTTCACTTTCGCAGCATGCCATCAGCAGCGCCGTCATCTTCGCAAAAAAAATAGGCGCGCGCATAACAGGCATGCACGTCATTCCACTGGAACATCCGGATTTACTACAGGCATGGATGCATCGCGACCCAGACTGGATCAGATTACGTCAGGCTTTGTTTGAAAAATTTGCTGACCGCTATCTGGATTACATCAATAACGCAGCCTCTGCCGCTGGCGTGCCGGCCATATGCAAACTGGTCAAAGATCAGGAACCCTATAACGCCATCATCAAAACCGCAGAGCAATGCCGCTGCGATCTGATTTTTATGGCTTCACATGGCTGGCGTGGCGACCGCTCTTATTCCATAGGCAGTGAAACCCAAAAGGTTTTATCACACAGCAAATTGCCTGTACTGATCTACACACAGCAATCGACTGTGCATTAATTTTATGGAGATTCCATCAGTCATTCACAAAATGCCGAACATAATGCACAGGCTCTAACGCTTCGAGATCAAAATGTGACTCTCGTTCTACATGAAACCGCTGCCCCGCTTCGAAATTTATCCAAGGCTCAGTCTCACTCAGCCTGACTTTACATTTGCCAGCGACGATTTCGATAATTTCTGGCGCATGCGTATCAAAGCCGACTATAGATGGCAAAATTACACCGACTGTTTTCTGGCTCAAATTAGGAAACAGCAAATTGTAGGAAATGACTTTGCCATCATAGTAAATATTGGCTTTTTTATTGATCGCCACATGATCAAATCGTGTACTCATATTCTCACCTGTGATTCACGTTGTTTTTCCCGGGCGATGACTTGCACCAGACCTTGCAATTCTTCAGCAAGAATATCGAGCAAATCATCAAGCGCGACGATACCGATCAAAGCACCGTCAGCATCGGTAACAGGCAATCGACGCACGCCGTGATGACGCATCAGCCCAAGCGCTGCATGCATGGAATCTTCCGGCCTCGTTATCACCAGATTTTTACTCATGATGTCAGCCACACGCAGCATTGCAGAGGCATGTTCCGCTGCAACGGCTGCCAGCGCAATATCGCGGTCGGTGAGCATGCCCACTACCAATCGTTTTTGCTCTGTATCTGACACCACCACCAAACTGCCGACATGCTCTTCGCGCATTAGCCTGGCTGCTTCACTAACACTCATGTTGGGATAAGCAAAAACAACGTCGCGCATGCATATCTCGCCTACTGTCAATTGCTCTGACTGGCTTTTCATATATACCCCTGCAATGAAATTTGGCTACAAATAGTGAGTGTGCGGAGAGCGAAAAATTGCATGCTGACGCAGATCAAGTCTGGAGATGGCGCTACTCAGCAATGTTGCGGGTTGGATTACAAAACGCAAGTGAGAAAAATTTTCAGGAATTCAACGAAAGACACAGGATTAAGGTCTACGCCGAAATCTAGCGCCTTTACATTTGTATAAATAAAAAATGTTGTCTAAAAATTAAAACAACCAAAAGTTATGAGTCTTTGAGAGCCTCCAAGATTACTTGTGG
>CAIVDH010000098.1 GCA_903904635.1 uncultured Burkholderiales bacterium
TAGCTGTTAAGGCGCTTTCCACATTTCCACCGTCGTTCCGGCGCAGGCCGGAACCCAGTGTCTTTTTTCAGCGCTGATTAAGCTAAGGTCACTGACGGCGCAGAGTCATCGCCTCACCCCAGCAAACGCTCCACCAGCCAAAATCCCGCCACGCCTAATATCAACAACGATCCCCAGCGCAGCAAACGTTGCGCATAGCCTTCATGTCGCATAAACGGCAACACCAGCAACAGTGCAATAGCAACCACCACCAGCTGCCCAAACTCCACACCCAAATTAAATGCCAGCAGCGTTTCAATAAAATGCGATTGCGACAAACCCAGCTCGCGCAAGCCATTTGCAAAACCCATGCCGTGTATCAGACCAAATCCGAAAGCCAGCTTCCAGTTGTGATTTTTTATGTCGCGCGTCAGATTGAGTAATGCGGCGATGACGATAGAGAGCGCAATCACCGCTTCGATCAGCCGATCTGGCAGTGCTATCCAGTCCATGGCAGCAGCCACTAGCGTGATGGAATGCGCAATCGTAAATGCGGTAACAACTTTAAGTACATAGGTTGCCACCGGCTTGAGTCCGACTACTCTGCCTATAGGCGCTGGGCTGACAAGCAACAAGCCCGGCAATAGCAGGCACAATAAAAACAGTAAATGATCTGGCCCGCTCCAGATATGTAGCGCACCCTCACGCGCAAATATAAACAAGGTGTCAATCAGCGCGACATCACGTAGCGCAAAACGCTGTACGACATGGCGCGCATCAAATACCGAAGAGGTCTCATTGCCATTAACAGCAAGTTTGAAAAGCGCACGCGCCATTTTTTCTTGTTCATTGAAAAAATCGTAGCGCACCAACAAATAGTTGGCCTCTGCGGGCAAGGCAGTAGCCACATAATTTTGCCGCACATGGAGGCCATCATTGTGTATGGCGACGGTTTGATTTTTAAATGTGAGTGACAACGGCTTGCCATCGACTTCGAGTGCGAGCGATTTGTCGACTACCGCTGTCAGTGCCGGCTGCAATAGCAACAACTGATCGCGTTTGATTTCTTTTTGTTCAGCTGGTGGTATTTGTAAAAGACCGTTTAAATCTTTGATCGCGAAATCGAGCTGCATAGTTAACGTAGCTTGATTGCTTTCTATCTGCACATAGCTATTGCCCGACTGATGTGCCTGTGCAGCGCATGCGATAAAACATAGCAGCATGCCTATAAAACGCCACCCTAAAAACCGGCTCATGGTGACGATAACGCCTCAAGGGTGGATAGCTTCAGGCTATCTGCCCAGGTATTTTTGAATTTTTGTAGTAGCTCTGCAAAACGGTTCTGGCATTTCGCTTTGGGCAGCGCGCCAGACTCTGCCGCTTTCAGATAATGCACCGCGAGTATGAAGGTCACCTCTTCCGCATCAACTGCCGCATCTTTCATGGGCAACAATAACTCTCCTAAGCTGATCATTTCCAGCAAGGTCTGCTTGTCTTCTTTAATCGGTTGTAGCGGATTATCCGTAAAGCTATCGTAAAAATAATCTTTGAACAGCATGAAGCGCGCTACTGTCACATGTTTTGCACGCGGATCTAATGCTATAGCATCACGCCATGCTTGCAGATCTGCGAGATAGAGTTTGGTGTAATTGGAAATTGCCAGTTTGTTGGGGCTGGCATTGAGCTGGTTCACCAGCGTGAGTGTTTCCAACCCTTGCGTTTTGCCATGACTCATGATGTCTTCATTGAGCAATCCGCGGATTTCAGTCAGTATTTTCCCGGTCTGAAAACGCGCTGATGCACGCGCTGCTGGCGTTGCGCTCGATTGCGCGGTGCGATGTAATTCATCAAGTTTGCCTAAATAAGATTTGCGTGCTTCAGCACTGATGGCATCATGCGCAAATCCAGCGGGCACTGACAAAGCCAGTCCCGCGACAACAATAAAATGCTTAAGCCAGCACGGCAGTTTCATGGTGTGACAGAAGGAGGCTCAATAGTTTCATTCAGGGCCACTGCTTTGGCTCCGGGATGCACGACCATACCAAATTTACCTTCCAGCGGCACGTTTATTCCTAATGCTTTACTTTTTTCCATCAGTCCGGCTGTAACTACATAGCCATGATGCAAAGGCAGATCATTTCTGGCAACCAGCACATGGTCACCCGTGTCTAGCAACACTTGCAAGGGCATAGGATTAAATTCTTCGAATGGTGCACGACCATTAAACATGGCGTCGGCATGCGCATAAGAGAGTATGGCCAGCTTGGCCTGATTGGTTTTTAATAAAGCTGCCACTCGGTTGATATCACGTGCACGACTCACCAGTGCATGCGACAGCGGCAGTGTTTCTGCCAATACCTCTACCCAAGTGTCCGCAACTTTGTCGCCATCGAGATCACTGTGCGACGTCAGTAGCTGCATATGACGCTTGCGAAAAATGTCCCACTGCCGATAAGGCGTATGCGCCCAAGCGGGTAAAACCGGTAACGCCAACAGTACTGCTGATAGTAAAAATTCACGTCTTTGCATGGCACACCCAAAAAAAAGAGCGAGGATGTCCTCGCTCTTAATTAATCACAAGCTACTTATTTCTTGCTGAAGATTTCCATAGGGCAGATGGTCGATACCAGATAGTTAGGTACGTCAACCACGTTACCGACACGCAGGTCGCAAGCGACGCTGGTGACTACGTAGGCTTCTTCTTTGGACAGGCCTTTGTTAGCCATGAGCCAGTCGATCATTTCCAGCAGCGAATTACGTGCTGCCAGGGTCAGATCATTCGACAACTGTGTCAAAGGCTTGATTTTTTCGCTGTCGAGGTAAGCCCACTGTGGTGGAACTTCGCCAGCGTTTTTGAACGGATAGCCCACGGTTGCGTGGAAGCTGTCTGGTTCGAGTTTCTTGATTTGTGAGCCGCCTTCGAATTGTGGCTGTTTAACCATCGAAGCCATACCCTTACGGATAGAAGTTTCAACTGTTACAACTGCACCCATTTCGATTGCTGTACCAGCTACTTCGCCATCACCTTGTGCATAGTGCACGTCGCCGATGAAGAAGCCGCAGCCGTCTATGAAGCAAGGCAACAGCAATGTGGTACCAGCGACCATTTGCTTAACGTCCATGTTGCCACCGTTTTCACGTGGTGGAATGGTACGCAGGCATTTGTCTTTATGGCTACCGTTTACGCCACAAACTTCTGGTGGACGCGCACTGGTTGGCTCTGGTGGCAATGCAACGCCGCCAGCAGCGGCCAATTGCGATTCACGTGCCAGCCATTTGTTAACTTCTTGCTCGCCTGGCAATACACCAACTGAACCCATGAAACCATTCATCGGAATACGAACGCCAGGAATCTGATCCGATACGGCTTCGTAACGGTTGAGCTTCCAGTTCGCTACGAATGGCGTAGGGAAATGATCTGGCAAGAAACCAAAACCTGGGATCAGGGTGGTATAGCCATATTCATTTGGTTCGATATCGATCAGTTTGATGGCCAGCACGTCGCCGCGCTTTGCGCCTTCAATGTAGATCGGACCTGTCATTGGGTGAATCAGGTTCAGATCGATTGCCAATACGTCTTTAGGACGAGAATTGATGTTCAGATTTGAATCCAACGCATCACGTGTGTGAACCTTGATCAATTGACCTGGCTTGGCACGTGCGACTGGTTTGATTGCTGGGTGATAGCGATTGAAGCAATTAGGATCCTGCTCGCAATGCTCGCCGCCTTTCTTTACTTCAACGATCGACAATGTTTTTGAGTCGGTCG
This sequence comes from uncultured Burkholderiales bacterium, assembly GCA_903904635.1. GTDB lineage: Bacteria > Pseudomonadota > Gammaproteobacteria > Burkholderiales > Burkholderiaceae_D > Pernthalerella. Next base: position 3,749 of record CAIVDH010000098.1, read on the forward strand.
TATCGGCAAATGCAAACTGGCTGAAACTTGCTGCGGCTGCTGCAACAAGTAGTGCTGGTATTAAACGCATGTAATTCTCCGAAAAAGGATAGCAAGGAAATTCATACCCGGATAAAACTTTTGTTGTTATTTGCTTCATCCGTTTATTTCCACGAATTTATGAAGCAACCATGTTTTACCAATATTGATAGTTTTTGTCTAATAGAAACTTGTATTACGGCAATAGATTTACTGAATTTAATACTTTTTTAATAAAACTTGTCAAAATTAAATACTTAGACCATGAATAGTTTATTGATTTATAGTTTGTTTGGAAGCATAATGAGCGCAATTCATCACTTCCCGTATTGACATGACCATTACCCAAGATTTTGATTTAACCGCTATGCGCAGCTCGGCTGATGCCGCCTGCGCGCTCATGCGCGTGCTCTCCAATCCCGACCGGCTGCTGCTGCTGTGCCAGTTGTCTGGTGGTGAACGCCGAGTGGGCGAACTTGAAGCTCTGCTCGATATTCAGCAGCCTACTTTGTCGCAACAACTCGCCGTGCTGCGTGATGAATCATTAGTCGCAACACGGCGCGAAGGTAAGCAAATTTATTACCGTATCGCCAGCGAATCTGCGCTGGCCGTTATGGCAGCACTTTATGACCAATTTTGTGCCCAACCCAAGGAGAATCCACATGATGATTGATACAGCGAATTTCACCCCAGGCTTGTCGCTGCTGGGCGGCATACTGATAGGTAGTGCATCAGCACTATTTATTCTGGCCAATGGCCGCATCGCCGGCATTAGCGGCATAGTCGGCGGTTTGCTGCGCCCGCGTGCCGGCGATTTAATCTGGCGCATAGCATTCCTGCTTGGCCTGATTTTGGCACCGTTGCTCGTCTTTGCCTTCATGCCACCGGTTACCGTGAGGATAGATGCCGGTACCGAAATACTGATTATTGCCGGACTGTTGGTCGGCGTAGGCACACGTTACGGTGCAGGTTGCACCAGCGGACATGGCGTATGCGGTCTGTCCCGTCTTTCTATGCGCTCACTGATCGCAACGATGGCATTCATGGCTGCTGGTATGGCAGCCGTATTTATCATGCGCCACTTGCTCGCCTGAACCCAGAGAACAATATGAAAAAACATATCGACACAGCTTCAGCTTTCATCGTTGGCCTGATCTTTGGCATAGGCCTGATTTTCGGCGGCATGACTAATCCGGCCAAGGTCATCGGCTTTCTGGATATTTTCGGTAGCTGGGATCCTTCATTGGCATTTGTGATGGGCGGTGCCATTCTGGTGGGCGTGATTGCATTTCGCTTTGCCAAACAACGCACGACCAGTTTTGTAGGTGGCGCCATGCATTTGCCCACATCAAATGATATTGATAAACGACTCATAATCGGTAGCGTGCTGTTCGGCGCTGGCTGGGGCATGGCAGGTTTTTGCCCGGGCCCTGCCATCACTTCGCTAGGTACTGGCAATCCCAAGGCGGTTATTTTTGTCGTGGCGATGGTTGCAGGCATGGCTATTTTTGAACTGGCTGATCGCTACTGGCATCAGCCGCGCCGCGCAAACGCGCAGTAAAATTTTTTCGCGTCGTTTTTTTAAACCTCAAGGAGATCATCATGCAAGTGAATGTTGGCACTACCGATCGCGCACTCCGTATATTGTTTGGTGTATTGCTGATTTTGCTAACAGTATTTCAAGTGATAGGGCCATGGGGCTGGCTAGGTTTGATCGCGATAGCAACCGGCGCACTTCGCTTCTGCCCTGCTTATAAAATTCTGGGCTTAAATACTTGCCCAAAACCGGAATAAATACATCATGAACTCTGGCTTCGCCAATCCGGCACAAACATGGGACAAGCGCTTTTCTACCGAAGACTATATTTTCGGCACCGAACCCAATGTGTGGCTTGCCCAGCATGCGTCTTTCATCAAACCTAGCAGCCACGCATTGGCAGTAGCAGATGGCGAGGGGCGCAATAGTGTCTGGCTGGCGCAGCAGGGCTTGCATGTTGATGCATTTGATATTTCGACTGCAGGTATAGCCAAAGCAAAAAACTCGCCAGCGAATTGGGTGCAGAGGTGAATTTTCATCTGTCCAGCAGCGAAGACTGGCAGTGGCAGCCAGCGCATTATGATCTGGTGGCAGCCATCTTCATACAATTTGCCGACCCCGATGCCCGACGCATCATGTTTGAGCAAATGATGGCAACACTAAAGCCCGGCGGCATACTCATCTTGCAGGGTTATACGCCCAAGCAGCTGGACTATAAAACTGGTGGGCCGCCTTTGCTCTCGCATTTATATACAGAAGAACTACTCCGTGCATCTTTTGCAGACATGGATATCATCGAACTCGAGTGCTACGAAGCGATACTGCATGAAGGCACGCAACATGCAGGGCAATCGGCATTGGTCGGCATGATTGCGAAGAAGCGTTGATGTGATTTTGCGTAACTAATATTTACTCCTCCCATGCGTGCAAAAAATAGCGCTGACATCGCAGCAGAATTTAGTCTGCTCGACCTGACGCCAGAATTTATCGCCGACCCCTACCCTGCTTATCGCGCGCTGCGTGAGCATGCGCCGGTCAAGCAGATGAACAATGGCAGTTATTTTTTGACACGCTACGATGACCTAATTGCGATTTATAAAAATCCCAAGAGCTTCAGCTCAGATAAAAAGCTGGAGTTCAAACCAAAATTTGGTGATTCACTGCTTTACGAACATCACACCACGAGTCTGGTTTTTTCTGACCCGCCATTACACACACGCGTACGCAAACTGATCTCAGGCGCACTGACACCGCGCGCCATCGCTGGCATGGAGTCAGGGCTGATTAAATTGGTTGATGAATTATTGGATCGACTGCAAACGCGCTGCAATGATCATGGCAGCGTTGATCTGATCGAAGATTTTGCGTCCGCCATTCCGATTGAAGTCATCGGCAATCTGCTTGATGTGCCGCATAACGAAAGAGCGCCGCTGCGCGCATGGTCGCTGGCGATACTGGGTGCGTTAGAGCCTGCAGTAAGTGCCGCGGCCTTTGAAACTGGTAATTTAGCAGTAGCAGAATTCATCAGCTATCTGGAAGGACTGATTGCAAGAAGGCGCGAAGCACCGGGCAATCCGGAAATTGATGTGCTCACACGGCTCATCATAGGCGAGGCAGACGGCGAAAAACTCACACCTAAAGAGCTGCTGCATAACTGTATTTTTTTATTAAACGCCGGCCACGAGACCACCACCAATCTGATCGGCAATGGCTTGGTCACATTGCATGATCATCCAGAGCAAAGAGCACTGCTAGTGCATCAACCGGATTTGATCAAAACGGCAATCGAAGAAATATTGCGCTTTGAAAGTTCCAATCAATTAGGCAACCGCGTGACTACCGAACAGGTAGAAGTCGGTGGCATCATGCTGCCACCACAAACGCAACTCACACTGTGCATAGGCGCGGCCAATCGTGATCCGGCGCAATTTGAAAACCCAGAAACTTTCGACATACAGCGCACACCCAACCGGCATCTTGCCTTTGCCAGCGGCACGCATGTTTGTGCGGGTATGAGTCTAGCCAGGCTAGAGGGACAAATTGCGATCGGACGTTTCGTTGCGCGCTTTCCTGACTATGCGCTCACTGCAGCGCCATTACGCAGCCAACGTATACGCTTTCGCGGGTTTTATCATATTGCGGCAAAAGTCTGAACTACTACATCTGATTTCCAA
>CAIVDH010000099.1 GCA_903904635.1 uncultured Burkholderiales bacterium
AGCATAGCACTAGTCAACGCACGGTCGGTTAGGCTATGTTTAACCCCGCACACCGGAAAAGCCAAACATGCAGCTCAGGCAATGAACATAAGCGGACAAAAAATTTAAATTAAAATTAAAATTAAAATCAAATTCATTAAGGGAAAAATAAAATGAAGCCTGACGCAGTCAAAAGAATCGGCCTCGTGAAACGCCGCAAAGATTTAAGCTATGAAGAATTCGTCGATCACTGGCTAAATACCCATGCAGAATTATGCAAGAAGCTCCCCAATATGCGCCGCTACTCAGTAAACCTGATAGAGCGTGATCAAGTCGAAGGCTTCGGCTACGATGGCTTCTCAGAACTCTGGTTTGAATCGGCCGAAGCACTCAAATCTGCCCTTGAAAGTCCCGAGGGTAAAACGCTCTTGGCAGACCTGCCTAACTTCACTGACTCAATTCATCCGCTGCTAGTGCATGATTATTTATTGTTGGGCTAAGAAGCGCTATCAAAATGAGCGCAGACTAGCGGTGCTGTCGCTGGCAAGGCGCCCCCGACGCAGCCAGCGGCATTTTGATAGCGCTTCTAAAGATAAAGCATAATAAACTTCTACATTGTTATTTATGAACAATCACACAAACTCGGCAAATTCCATCACGATGGCACTTAAAAAAAATGCTCTATTTTATTAAGACCCTCATTGCCGCCCTGATCATCGTTGGCGTTAGCGAAATCAGTAAGCGCAGCACAGCTTTGGCCACATTGCTGCTGGCTTTACCGATTGTCTCCATCACAGCATTCGTGTGGATATATATAGAATCACAAGACAAGATCAAAATTGCCGACATGAGCCAAAAGACATTTTGGTATGTCGCGCCAACTTTGCCCATGTTCTTGTTATTGAGTTGGATGCTGAAAAATAATTATAATTTCTATCTGTCGTTGTTAGCCTGCTTTATCTTAACTTTCGGATTATTCACCATCACGCAATATTTTCTGGCCAAACTATAAGCATTAAGCATGCTTTTCAAAGTTTAAATTGAATATCCAATTTTGCTCAAATTTTTGTATCACAAGCATCAGGGATTTATTCCGCCAAAAGTTCATGCAGTGCATGCACACCCACAGGTGGCGCTGATTGAAAGGCAATCGCAAACAAGTTATCGGATAGCCCTGCATGAATACGCTGCATCTGTTTGGCTTCACCCTGCAAGCGGGCTACCAGTAGCGGATCTTTAGTCTTCGCCGCCAAGACTGAACGATTCAACACCCAGGCGTAAGGTTCAATATTTGCGCGTCGCAGATCTTCTTGTAGCGCCGACGCTTGTGAAACAGGCGTAACTTCAGGCAATGTCACCAAAATAATTTTTGTGTAGTCTGGATCTTGCAGTCGCATCAGAGGCGTAACAAGGTTCACTGATGCACCCATCTGCTTCTCAAACGTACTCATCATCTGGCGGTGGTAAGCACCTGCGGCATCCATAAGCAGCAACGAGTGCCCCGTGGGCGCTGTATCCAAAACTACAAACCCACTGCGTGCCTGTGCAACAATGTGTGAGAACGCATGAAACACCGCCACCTCTTCAGTACATGGCGATTGCAAGTCCTCCAGCAAGAGTGCTTTTTCATCCTCACTAAGTGCCGGTCCTTTTGCAGCCATGATTTTGGCTATGTAATTTTGCGTTTCAAGCTTGGGGTCAATGCGACTGATTTCTAGTCCGTCTACTTGCTCTCTCAGTGTTTGCGCAACATGGGCTGCCGGGTCCGTTGTACTGAGGTGGACTGTTTTTCCTTGCTCGACTAAACCTAATGCCAATGCAGCGGCTATCGTTGTTTTGCCTACGCCACCTTTACCCATCACCATGATCAATCCATGATCTTGTTTGGATAACGCCTTTACAAGCAAACTAAACTTCTTTGCCGGCATAGCGAGCAAGGGTGGCGGCGCGATAGGCGGCAATGCAGCGCCGTTAGCAAGTAAGGCTCTCAGTGCAGGCAAGCCGACATTGTCAACAGCGCGAAGTGGAATTTCGTCTTGCGGTAATGACTGCAAATCAGCAGGAATATGGTCTAACGCCCACCGACCTTGTGCTTCAACCGCTTGCGCTATTGGGTCATCAGACAAACTGGCGTGAAATACGCCATTGATAATCAAGCGTTGATTTGACAATCCCAATGCGTTGAGTTCGACGCTGGTTCGTGCGGCTTCTTGCAATGCGCCCGCTTCAGGACGCGCAACCAGAACAACCGAAGTCAGGTTCGGGTTGCTAAGCGCAGCAAGTGCCTGGTTAAACCGTATCTCTTGCATCTTGAGACCCGAGTGAGGCCCCAGACAGGATGCGCCCTTATCGTTGTTTGCTAAAAAACCGCTCCACGCCTTCGGTAAACTGAGCAATCGCAGAGTATGACCACTGGGTGCGGTATCAAATACGATATGCTCGTATTGATTACTTTCCTCACCAAGCAAGCTCGAAAATTCATCAAAAGAAGCGATCTCAGTCGTGCAAGCACCAGATAACTGCTCTCTCACGATACTTTTTTCTTGTTGTGTTTCCAAAGGCTCCATCTGATCAATGACGCGCTGGCGATACGCTTGTGCAGCATCATCAGGATCAATATTCACCAGCGCCAGTCCTGTAACGCCCGGAACGGCAACGGCTTGATTACTGAGCTTGACGTTCAACATTTCATCCAGATTAGACGCGGCATCTGTACTGACGAGTAAAACGCGCTTGCCTGCGTCAGCAAGCGTGATTGCTGTGGCAGCCGAAATGGATGTTTTACCCACCCCACCCTTGCCTGTAAAAAAAAGAAAGCGCGTGGGATTATTTAACCATTGCATTTAGCAACCTTTTAAAGTTTTGTACTGCGCAAAATACCCAAGCTTCACAGTCGACTCTGCCTGGATAGGCCTGCGCAGATACATAATTACATTATCAAGCGATGGCTTTTTCGGCAGAGGCTAAAACTGTGCGACCCAATGCCCATTTGCGCAATCCGGCGATTTTCTCTGCCATCAAAACAGACAAAGGCTTAGTCAGCTTCATTTCATTGAGCAGATGCCGGGTCGTAACCGGCACATTTTCTGACAGCGCCACATAGATCGCCGCTACCAGCGCTTGCTCTATCTCTGCACCAGAAAAACCATCACAGGCTTGTGCAATTTGAGTGATGGAAAAAAGTGCCGGATCGAGTTTGCGTTTATTTAAATGAATACGCAGTATCGTTTCTCGAATATCCTGATCCGGCAGATCAACGAAGAAAATTTCATCCATCCGGCCTTTGCGCAATAATTCAGGCGGTAATTGCGAGACGTCATTGGCAGTCGCCACTAAAAAAACCTTAGCTGTGTGCTCTGCCATCCACGTTAAGATCGTTGCCAACAAACGCCGCGAAACCCCGCCATCGGTGGTGCCGCTTCCATCAGAAGTAATACCTTTTTCAATTTCATCTATCCATAAAACACAAGGCGCCATCGCTTCTGCCTGCATCAAGACAGCGCGCACATTGTGCTCGGAGTCGCCCAGATATTTAGAATACAAAGAACCCAAATCGAGTCGCAATAGCGGCACGTTCCATGAACCGGCCACACATTTTGCTGCCAGACTTTTTCCTGAGCCCTGCACACCGAGTAATAAAATACCTTTAGGTGGATCTATGCCTATGGCTTTGTCGTCGCCAGTAAATGCCGCCTTACGCAAATCTAACCAGGCCTTGAGCACGTCAAGCCCGCCAAGATCAGAAAAATCTGTCGTTTCCGTATAAAACTCCAACAAACCATTTTTACCGAAGCTCTGCCGTTTAAAGTCAATAACATGCTTAACGTCGTCAAGATTAATCTTGCCATCATCACTAATTGAATTGAGCGTTAATTTACGCACGTCTTCTTCTGGAATACCTTTTAACTGCTGAAACAGCATGTCCATCGCATCGAGTTTACCGACCAACCTTCTGCCAGGGATTTCATTTACCCAGTGATGTGATTCCTCTGAAAAAATTTCGCGTATCTGCGCATCGTCAGGTAACGTCGGTTTAAATTTAACGAATAATCTTTTCAAATCATCTGGCAGATCAAAACTACTACCTATAAATAAAAGCGTCAGTGGCTTTTTAGTATAGGTTTGCGCAATCTCTTTGATGAGGCGCTGACTGACTGGGTCAGTGATATGTGGCTGATAATCCAACATCACAAAAATGCCGGACTTTGGTGTGTCTTTTATGTACTGCAATGCGTCTTTCAAACCGGTTGTATTTCCAAGCACAGTCGGTTCGGATAATTTTTTCAAACCGAACGTCACTGTCCATGCATATAAATCCCATTTTTTTTCTGCTGCTGTCGCCTCAAGAAATTTCAACAATCGAATTTCTTCCGTAGTCTCAACTTGTAGCAGCG
>CAIVDH010000100.1 GCA_903904635.1 uncultured Burkholderiales bacterium
AATTAAAGTCTGGGCAATCAAAGTTTTTGCATCATATGCGTAGGCATTAATAAAAGTCTTGAGCAGATGAATCGATGAAATGCCAATAATGGCTGTGCCGAGTTTTACTTTAAGTACTGAGGCATTTACATGGGATAGCCATTCGGGTTGGTCTGGATGATTTTCCAGATGCATGCGAGATACAAAGGTTTCATAGCCACCGACAATCACCATGATGAGTAAATTAGAAATCATTACAACATCAATTAGGCCCAACACCACCAGCATGATGGTGGTTTCGGTGAGTTTGGTTTGAGGCGCGACGCCGGGTACAGCGACTGCATTGAGTATATGTTCCAGCGCTGCGCTATTGCCAGAAATGGCGCCGATCAGGTCTATCAGTTCAACCCAAAAATGAAAAACATAGACTCCCTGAGCCAAAATTAGCCCCAAATACAGAGGTAATTGCAGCCAGCGGGTCATGAATATGAAATTGGCAAGTGCGGGTATTTTTGCCTGTGATTTTTTTGTGTTCTGCTCAGCGTTCATGAATGAAATTTGGCCTTTAAACGAGTAGAAATACAGATGCATATTTTACACGGGCACAGCTGAGTTTTGATGGTGATTGGGAAAAGGCTTGCCAAATCAACACCTTGTGTAAGCCCTAAGTAAGTGTAAGCACCTATCTTTATGCAAAATTATTCTAATGTAGGAGACAACATGTCAGCGATTGAATCCCTGAAGCAAGAGCTTCGTATTTTTACGCCACCAGCAAATTTTGCAAAAAATGCCGCAATCGGCAGCATGCAAGCCTATCAGGCCTTGTGCGAAGAAGCTGAGCGTGACTATGAAGGTTTCTGGGCGCGCCTTGCCCGCGAGACACTGGAATGGCACAAGCCCTTCACTAAAACGCTAGATGAATCACAGGCACCGTTTTATAAATGGTTTGAAGACGGTTTGCTCAACGTTTCTTATAACTGTCTTGATCGCAATCTGAAAAACGGTAATGCTGAAAAAACAGCCATTATTTTTGAGGCTGATGATGCGCAAGTCACTAAGCTTAGTTATCGCGAACTGCATCATAAAGTTTGCCAGCTAGCTAACGGCCTAAAATCACTGGGCATTAAAAAAGGTGATCGCGTTGTCATCTATATGCCTATGTCAGTCGAAGGCATCGTCGCCATGCAGGCTTGCGCCCGCATCGGTGCGACACACTCTGTCGTCTTTGGTGGCTTCTCAGCAAAATCTCTGCACGAGCGCATCATGGATGCTGGTGCTGTTGCTGTTATTACTGCCGATGAGCAAGTGCGTGGTGGTAAACACTTGCCACTAAAATCTATCGCAGATGAAGCACTCGCCATGGGCGGTTGCGAGGCGGTAAAAAATGTCATCGTGTATCAGCGCACTAAAGGCAACGTAAGTTTTGTTGCAGGTCGTGATAGCTGGCTACATGAATTAATGGAGAAACAGTCTGACCAGTGTGAGCCTGAATGGGTAAGCGCTGAACATCCGTTGTTCATACTGTATACATCAGGCTCAACCGGCACGCCTAAGGGTGTGCAGCATTCATCAGGTGGTTATCTGCTCTGGGCAGCGCTGACAATGAAGTGGACATTCGATCTTAAACCTACCGATGTATTCTGGTGCACAGCCGACATAGGCTGGGTTACAGGGCATAGCTACATCGCCTATGGTCCACTGGCAGCAGGTGCAACACAAATCGTATTTGAAGGTATACCGACATTTCCTAACGCCGGCCGTTTCTGGGACATGATTGCGCGCCATAAAGCGACTATTTTTTATACAGCACCAACAGCGATACGCTCATTAATTAAAGCGGCCGATGCGGATGCCAATATTCATCCAGATAAATATGATTTATCGTCACTGCGCCTGCTGGGCTCAGTAGGTGAGCCTATCAATCCAGAGGCTTGGATGTGGTATCACAAAAATATCGGCCGTGAGCGATGCCCGATTGTTGATACCTTCTGGCAGACCGAGACGGGTGGTCATATGATTTCGCCACTGCCAGGTGCCACACCTCTGGTGCCGGGTTCTTGCACTTTGCCGCTGCCGGGCATCATGACGGCTATCGTCGACGAGACAGGCCATGAATTGCCAAATGGTCATGGCGGTATTTTGGTTGTGAAGCGTCCATGGCCTTCGATGATACGTACCATCTGGAATGATCCGGATCGTTTCGTCAAAAGCTACTTCCCTGAAGAATTTGGTAATAAGCTTTATCTCGCTGGTGATGGCGCGATTCGTCATAAAGATACGGGGTATTTCACCATCACAGGTCGTATTGATGACGTGCTCAATGTTTCAGGTCATCGTATGGGTACGATGGAAATTGAATCGGCCTTGGTTGCCAACCCGCTGGTAGCTGAAGCTGCGGTGGTGGGCAAGCCAGATGAAACAACGGGCGAGTCTATCTGTGCATTTGTCGTGCTTAAACGTTCGCGTCCAACAGGCGACGAAGCCAAACAAATTGCCAAAGATTTGCGCGACTGGGTAGGCAGAGAAATCGGCCCGATTGCCAAGCCCAAGGAAATACGTTTCGGTGACAATTTACCAAAAACGCGTTCGGGCAAGATCATGCGACGGCTGTTACGTGTACTGGCTAAGGGTGAGGAAATCACGCAGGATATTTCTACACTGGAGAATCCAGCGATACTGGACCAATTGAAACAGGCACAATAGAAATCTCGTTGGGGGATGGAGAAGCGACGAGTATTGGTCGTCACTTAGCCGGATCGCCACTTCGCTTTTGGGCGGAGTGGCTTTTTTTTG
>CAIVDH010000101.1 GCA_903904635.1 uncultured Burkholderiales bacterium
AACCATAGCCTATGGAAAAATGTAAACGTAATTCATCGGTCTGATGAGCGCGGGCTAGGTCAAAATTTATAGGGCCCACAGGGCTTCGCCAGCGTGCGCCTATTCCACTACCTTGTTTAAATTTGAATTCTTTGCGCGTTGCTGTGGCATTGCCTGCGTCGGTAAATACCGCTAAGGCCCATGCGGTTGTGAGCTGATAATTGAGTTCGGCGCTTACAACGGCCATGACATTGCCGCCAACTATTGCGTTCATTTTGTTTACTCCCAGACTACCAAACGCGTAGCCGCGCACGCTCTGATCACCGCCTGCGCGAAAAAGTAAATCCTCCGGCACGCTGTCTTCGCGAGCGCCAAAAATTTCGCCGGCTTGCAGGCGAAATACCCCAGTCCATTTTTTACTAAAAGGATGTAATAACAGGCCATGCAGTCGGATTCTGGTAATCGTAGATTTATTGAGTACGCCGCCTAGTCCGTTCTGTATTTCAAAACCTGCAATAGTGCCTCTATGAGGTGATAACGGATCATCAACGCGACGATTTGTGAAGCTGTAACCGGCTATCAGGGCTCTTCTCGTAAGAGGATCTGCCCCCGGGAGGCTGCGCCTATCCAGAAGCAATGAGGCTGAAATTATGCGTTCATTATTTCGAAATGGCGAACTCAGTCGTATGCTGTTACGTATTTTTTCAATTTCTTCACCGGTCAGATTGCTGCGCGCCAGACTGCTGCTCACACTAGGTATCCAGCCTTGTAATTTTTGATTAACGATTCCTTCCTGCAGTGGTTGCAGAAATAAATCACCACCGATTAACTGAATCTGGCGGTCTATGCGTAATACAGACTCCAGCCGCCAGTCCTGATCAAGAAAGCGCCTGTCTAGCCATTTGATTTGTCCACGCGCACCGCTATCGGTGGAAAAGCCTAGACCCAAAGCCAGCCTTTTACTTTCGATTTCAGTAAGCGTCAGCTTAATTGGCGCGAGTGCTGGGTTTGTAGGATCAGGTTCAATGTTGGCGAAGGCAGAACGGAAGTATCCTGTATTTAATATATTGGCCTGCAGCTCAGATAAACGCTCTTGGGAAAATTTTTCACCGGGACGTATCGTATTGACTCTTTTGATCACTTCAGCCGAATAGCGCTCAAGACCGGTAATTTCCAAGCCGCCAAATGTAAAAGCTGGACCAGAATCTATCGTTACTCGCAAATCAGCGCTATGTCGTACAGGATCAATTTCTGCCGTACTATCAGATATATGCGCCGAAGGATAATCATTTATTAGCAGAGAGCGCAAACTATTTTTTTTTGCCTCATCCCATAGCGATTGTTTAAATATATCTCCAGACTTGAGTAGCCAGTTTTTTTTAATTGTATTGATGCGGGCAGACTCACTTGGATTTGCGCTAATAGCACCTAAAAAATTTACTATAACGTTATGAATACGAGTGGGCTCACCAGACGTGACTGTGAATCGTGCGCAATGATTTTTATTCTCAGGATATATATCCGTTACTATTTTTGAGGAAAAATAGCCTTCAGTTTCGAGTAAATCTTGAATTTTCTGCGGCGTAATGCTAATTAGTCTGCCTAATTCTCCATGACCGATTGCATGTTCTCGCGTTAGTCGTAAAATTTGTAAGTGTTGATCTAAAAGTGGCATTAATTCTTCTGCCCCTACAATCTCAATACGACACCCTTCTATTGACTCTGCATGGCAATTCCACGTAATTATTGCAAAGACAATCATCCAACCGGCTAGGCGGTTCGACCAGCATGATTGGGGCATGGGGCCAGATCAGGGTTAAGATAATAAAAATTTCCAACACTAGCTTACTGCGCATTGTTCATTATCAGTTTGCTGCGTATCAAATGCATGTATTTGCGTGTAATGACATTGAGATCACCAAATTGGACTGCATATTTTGAGTGGCATGCTTTGATAAATATGTTTTGACGTGAAATTACGAGCAGGTTTTACATTGGAATGCTGATAGCATTGCTGTTTTATTTTCTGCCTTAATTCTGTTCCTGATAGTGATTTTTACAGCCTGTTTATAAGTAGATAAGCTGGTTTTGCAAGATCTTTGAACGAATTATAAAATCATATGAATCTTCTGGATAAAAACATGACTTATAGCCGCATCAGTATATTGTTACACTGGTTGATGGCGCTGCTTATTGTGGCCGCATTTGCACTGGGATTTATCATGACTGACATACCCGGCATAACACCTGCCAAACTTAAGTATTTTTCCTGGCATAAGTGGTTGGGTGTGACAGTATTGTTACTTACGGCACTACGATTACTTTGGCGCCTTAAGCATCCTGCGCCGCCTTACTTGCAGTTTATGCCGCGTTGGCAAATGCTGATTTCTGGCCTGGCGCATGGCGCCATGTATGTGCTGATGTTCGCAGTGCCACTCTCAGGCTATTTTTATAGCTTGGCCGCTGGGGTTCCGGTGGTTTATCTGGGTATAGTGCCTTTGCCGGTATTCATTGATGCTGACCCGGTCTTGAAGCCAGTGTTAAAAGAATTGCATGTGGCGCTGACATACGGGCTTTTATCTGTGATTGCCTTACATATCCTGGCTGTGATTAAGCACCAGTTCATTGATAAAGATAATATGCTCAAGCGCATGCTTCCATAAATCTTAAGAGAATATTATGCAATTTAAAATATGCCTGTCTCTGTTAATCATGATGTTAGCTTCTCCAACAGCTAGCTTTGCCGCGCCACTAAAAACAGATATTTCTAAAAGTGTGGTTTCTGCCGTTTTTAAGCAAATGAGTGTGCCGGTAGAAGCCAGGTTCATGAAATTTAGCGCGATGATTGATTTTGATAGCACCAAACCTGAATCTGGCAAGGCCAATGTGATCATAGAAATCCCCAGCTTTGATTTGGGCGATCCGGATTACAACCGCGAGGTGCAAAAAAAAGAATGGTTTGATGGTGCTGGCTTTCCAAAAGCGAGCTTTATATCAAGCAAAATTAAACCTGGCGCTGCCGGCAAGCTCGATGTATCAGGCAAGCTGACAATCAAGGGTAAAACGATGGACATTAGTTTCCCTATGATTACTAAAAAAGAAGGTGCTTTACTAGTATTTGAGGGCAGCATGCCAATTAAACGTTTATTTTTTGGCATTGGTGACGGTGAATGGAAGGATACCAGCGTGGTCGCCGATGAAGTCATCATTAAATTTCGGGTTTTTGCGGGACAATAATAATTTTATTAAAA
>CAIVDH010000102.1 GCA_903904635.1 uncultured Burkholderiales bacterium
TAAAGAGATACTGCGTAAAGATGAGGCTTTTCATAAAATAAATTGAATAAACCATTATTTTAGACGTAACTGGCTTTTCTGGCTGAGATGGGCTAATTTACTTGTCATGTTATAAATGCAAAAATAAAATTACTGTTAGAGTATTTACAAATAAAACGGCGGGGACAGCAAATATGGATAAACAAAAACGAGATTTACTGCGCATAACTACAGCGCTGGGGCTGGCATTCACCGCAGGTATTTTAAAACCCTCAGACGTGTTCGGCGCAGTATGGGATGGTCAGCTCTTCGACGCCAAGACCGTCATCGCTGCTGTACGTGCCCTCGGTGGCGATGCCGTCATCACCAGCGATGCGGTGTCGCTTTCAGGTCCGGAGATGGTAGCCAGTGGTTTAGTCGTGCCGCTTTCCATGGAAAGTAAAATTCCTAATACGGAATTCATGGCAGTGATGGTGCAAAAAAATCCCATCCCCATGATAGCGGCCTTCGTTATTCCACCCGGCACCGATGCGGCAATTAGTACACGTATAAAAATGGGCGAGACGTCCACCATTTACGGCATAGCCCGCGCGAATGGTAAATATTACGTGGGCAGCACCATGATTAAAGTTCGTGCCGGTGGTGGTGGCTGCGGTTAATTACCTATTCACCTATTCCGCATGCCCCAATTAAGCATATATAAAAATTCTGGAGACTAATCATGAGCGAGCCTATGCGCATACGCGCCTTGCTGATTAAAGATCTGATCGAAGTCAAGCTGATGATCAAGCATCCTATGGAGTCTGGTCTGCGCAAGGACGAAGAAGGCAAGCGCGTTCCTGCGCATTACATCGAAACCCTAGTAGTACGTTGTAAAGACAAAGTTGTGCTTGACGCGCATCTGGGTATGGCAGTCTCGGAAAATCCGTATATCGCTTTTAATTTCAAGGGCGCAGAAAAAGGCGACAAAATAGAAGCAAGCTGGAAAGACAATCTGGGCCAGTCGCGTACTGATGAAGCGGTTGTCACCTAATGCTGCGCTGGATTTGTTGGCATGGTGCGATGGCGGGCATGTTCGCATTGATGCCATTGCTGGCAATAGCGCATAGCGGCGCAGTCGTTTATGTCTGCAGCGGCATGATCAAATCAGAAAATATCTTCGAGGCAGGTAGCGCAACCAACCTCAACAGGCAATATCACGTCATTGTGCATTCCGATGCCGGCTATGTAAAACGCGATCAGGAATTGGCTGCGGGTTGCATGGCGCAGCAGATAGAAATCTGCTCCTGTAATTTTGGGCAAGACAGCAAGCAAGATCTCATTCATTGCCGCAGCCTGGGCCTGAACCGCAACGGGCAGGAAATCTCATCAGATTTCAAACTGCA
Source organism: uncultured Burkholderiales bacterium (assembly GCA_903904635.1). Lineage (GTDB taxonomy): Bacteria > Pseudomonadota > Gammaproteobacteria > Burkholderiales > Burkholderiaceae_D > Pernthalerella. The sequence goes on from CAIVDH010000102.1 coordinate 1,365, forward strand.
GCAGCAATCAGGCATCATGCAATTCAACGCACGTAATTTTGATCCGGCAGCTGGCAAGCTGATTGAAACGCAAGGCATGTTGCAATGTATCGCGCAGATAAATTAGACCTATTATTTTTGAAATCGGAGCGCGCCATGGCTGTCAAAAAATTCAATTTGGTATTGCTGCTCATGCTGACCTCTGCATGGGCATTTGCGCAGCATGCAGGCATGTTGCCAGTTCCGGAAAATCTGCAAAAAGATGCGGCGCGTGCGTCGGCAGAAAATAAGCCGCTGGTGATTATGTTTGCCTTGCCTGATTGTCCGTTCTGCAAAGTCGTCAGACGTAATTATCTGGCGCCCTTATTAAAAGAAGGCCCTGAAAATGAACGGCCGGTGATACGCGAATTGCAAATCACCAGCCATGAATCATTGACAGGTTTTGATGGCATGAGCACCACGCAGTCTGCGTTGGCAAAACAGTATGGTGTACGCATGGCACCTACGCTGGTTTTTGTAGATGGACATGGTGAGTTACTGGTGCCGCCACTGGTAGGCGGCGAGGGTGCTTTTTATTTGAATTATCTCGATCGTGCTTTTGCTGACGCCACAAAAAATCTGATAGCGGCCAAGGCTGGCAAAAATAAGTAGTATGTTTTTTTCAGGGCTACAGGCTTAGCTTGAACGGCGTGAAGTTCGTGCCTATATCCAGATAATCTTCCTGCTCTTTACGCTTAAGCCAGCCTACTACCTGATAGGTAACGGGCGTCATCACGACTTCCCAGCCGGTCTTGAGAAAATACTGCGCAATAGCCACCGCTATGACTTGTTCAGTCGGCCAGATCGCGTAAAACGCCAGCATATAAAACAGCGATGAATCTATTGCTTCGCCCACAGCGGTGGAGCCTATGGTGCGCATCCACAGATGTTTGCCGCGACTCCAGATTTTCATCTTCGCCATCACATAGCCATTGGCCAGGCTTCCTGCCCAGAACGCAACGATAGAAGCAATCACGATGCGCCAGGTATTGCCAAACACAGTTTCCAGTCCCAGTTGATACTGCGTCATATAGTCGCTTTGCGCCGGCGTGAGTGACAACACCACAATAGACATGATGGCGGCGAAGCTTAATGCGGCAAAGCCTGCCCATACAGCGCGACGGTCATGTGCATAGCCATACACTTCGGTGAGTATGTCGCCGAACAAATAGGAGATAGGGAAAAATAAAATGCCGGCACCATAACTGACTTCGCCCAACAGCGGTAGCGTAATGGTTGCCGCTTTACCGGCACCAATCAGGTTGGAGCACAGCAGTACTGTGACAAAAGCAGCCAGCAGTAAATCATAATAACGATAGCGACGTGGGGTGTGGGTGGCAGTACTCATGGTGGAATGACTTTGCTGTGTAAATAAGCCAGCCTTGAAAAAATTAGCGAGTGAATTTTTTACGGCATGATTTTCATTTTGCAGCGCCCTGGCTCAGAAAAAAAACTGGGACGGTTATAGCCAAAATGTTTTTTATCCATGGCAGCGAGATCATCTTTGCTGAGGTAGCGTCCGCTGTTGGTCATGTAGTCATTCGCTACCAGAAATTTTCCTGTGTCTAGCTCTATTCTGTAAAAATACTGTTCAATAAAAAGATTATCTATGCGGATTCTGTCTTCGCGAATGATGAGCATTTTGTCTGTCCATTTTTCAACGACCACAGCAACATCGGCGTCACCGTCGATATTCTTGCGCTTTAATTTTTTATCTAGCTGACTGCCCGTGAATTTGAACATGCACAGACCGGTTTCTTGTGTGCAGATCCATTTGTTGCCGCGCATGGCGGTAATGCTGCAGTCGAAATTTGCGGCA
>CAIVDH010000103.1 GCA_903904635.1 uncultured Burkholderiales bacterium
TCAAACAATGGCTTGCGATATCACGACGCCCGAGGGCCGCGCGCAGGCTTTAGCTGCCTGTCCTGCACCCGACATACTTGTTACGAACGCAGGTGGTCCGCCCGCTGGCGATTTCCGGCAATGGGAACGCGCGCAATGGATAGCCGCGCTCGATGCCAACATGCTCACACCTATTGAATTAATCAAAGCCACAGTTGATGGCATGATGGCGCGCGGTTTTGGTCGCATCATCAACATCACTTCCAGCGCCGTCAAGGCACCGATCGATGTGCTGGGTTTGTCCAATGGCGCACGCTCAGGACTGACAGGTTTTGTGGCGGGCGTTGCGCGCAAAACCGTGGTCAGCAATGTCACCATCAATAATCTTTTGCCCGGCGCGTTCGAGACTGATCGTCTTACCTCTACCCTGATCGCTATGGCAAAAGCAGAAGGAAAGGACCCGCAAGCATTTTTGAAATCGCGTCAGCAAGCAATACCGGCAAGACGCTTTGGCAATCCCGCAGAGTTCGGATCCTTCTGCGCGTTTTTATGCAGTGCGCAGGCAGGCTATATGACAGGGCAAAATATTCTGCTTGATGGTGGCGCATACCCGGGCACCTACTAGTCTTATTGGCGTTATCATTCATCTTTTTTTACCAGACAGACAAATACGAGGCAGGCATTATGGCAAAAGCAATTCAGTGTTTCACCAATGGCGGTCCCGAAGTGATGCAATATGTTGACGTTGAAGTCGGCGAGCCAGGTGCGGGTCAGGCGCGTGTGCGTCAGCATGCAATTGGTCTTAACTACATCGACGTTTATTTCCGCACCGGTCTCTATCCGCAGCCTTTGCCTGCCGGGTTGGGCATGGAAGCTGCCGGCGTGATTGAAGCCGTAGGCGCTGGTGTAACGCATGTTAAAGCGGGTGACCGTGTGGCCTATGCTGCGCGACCGCCCGGTGCCTATGCGGAATTGCGTGTCATGCCTGCTGAAGGTCTGGTCAAATTACCTGATTCCATCAGCTACGAGACAGCAGCAGCGATGATGCTGCAGGGGCTAACGGTGCAATATCTGTTTCGTCGCACCTTCCCTCTGAAAGGCGGGGAAACCATATTGTTTCATGCAGCCGCCGGTGGTGTCGGTCTGATCGCCTGCCAATGGGCGCGTGCATTGGGCGTGAACATGATCGGTACCGTAGGCTCAGATGAAAAAGCGGCATTGGCCAAAGAACATGGCTGCGCACACGTCATCAACTACAACAAAGAAAATTTTGTTGAGCGTGTTAAAGAAATCACCGGCGGTAAAGGTGTGCCAGTGGTATATGACTCGATAGGTAACGACACATTCATCGGCTCATTGGATTGTCTCTCACCGCTGGGCATGTTGGTCAGTTTTGGTTCAGCATCCGGACCCGTTGCGCCGTTTTCCATGAATGAATTAGCTTCGCGTGGTTCGCTCTACGTAACGCGCCCTAGCTTATTTCACTATGCAGCCAATCGTCAGGATCTGGATACCATGGCAGCCGAGCTGTTTGCGATGGTTGAAAGCGGCAAGGTCAAGATTGAAATCAATCAGCGCTATGCATTGAAAGATGCACAGCAGGCGCATCGTGATCTGGAGTCGCGCAAAACCACTGGCTCTACCATCTTGCTGCCTTGAGAGAAAATTTGATGAACAAACCTGAAAATTCAGATAACAATCCTATGCAGCATCCGGAGGAGCAGCCTGCCGGCAGCGATCAGGGGCCGCATTTTGGCAAGCTACTGATCGTGCTAGTGTTTGCGGTCATGCTGATAGGTGTAATCACTTTTGCTTCTGAGGCGTATTTTAGTTAGACCTTTGCATAGCAGTTGGTAGAAAAAGACACTGGGTTTCGGCCTGCGCCGGAACGATGGGATTAGAGCAAAAAAGCACCTAAATCTCAAAAGTCGTTCCGGCGCAGGCCGGAACCCAGTGACTTTGGTCGAACACCAGAAAAATTTTTTACTTATAAATTCAACGCTATGCGTTTTATTGTCTGTCAGCTTCAATCTGACTCTCTCATCAGTCACCTCGATTATTTCCCCGCCAAAGCGTTGAGCTTCATGTTTACAGGACTGCAACAAGCATAGTTTTTCGCCAACAATCAACGCAATACAGTTGATAAATTAAAAATAAGTACAGTTGAAAAAGAACATGTGTAACAGTTACAGCCGTACTGTCACTGATTCATTTTATTTTCTTTTTAAAATTTTTTTGCATAATTTTGTTATTCAAATATTCATGAATGCAGATAAAAAATATAAAAATAAAATGATTTGATTTGAATCTGACATTAATTTTAGATGTTCAATTCTTGGTGCGGAATTTGCATAGGTGATTTGGTTTTCGAATTTATTTATTTCGTTTGCCAGATCTACCAGATCTACTGGATTACTACCAAGAGGAGACAAAAATGACAGAGAAGCAAAGACCATTTGGCGTATCAATGACGGAGCGGGAATTTGATGAATGCGCTCATGCAGACGAGGCCGCATTCCGTTCACCGATACCGACCCAGGTCGTATCAAACGGCGAATACAATCCACTGCCCCAGACCGAGAAGCAAAAGAAGGTTGAATTCCTGATCAAGGAAATGGCAGACAAAGAAGCCAAGCGTCACAACATGAGCCGTCGCCAGTTCCTGGCAACGTCCTCAGGCATGGCAACGGCGTTTTTGGCGATGAACCAAGTCTACGGCAAAGTATTTGAAGTTGACGAGGCAGAAGCGAAAAACCCAGATGCAGCTGGTGACCGCAAAGCCAAATACAAAGGCCAGTTCATTTTTGATGATCAGACCCACTTCATCCGTGATGATTTCAAAGAAGAAGGTCTGCTGGGCCTGACCAAATGGGCCGAAGGCGCGGGCGTTAACCCTAACATTGGTAACATCCCGACCACCCTGGCACGCTACAAGATGGACAACTACCTCAAGGAGATTTTCCTTGATAGTGACACCACCGTCTCGCTGCTCTCAGGTGCGCCATTCGATGATCCGAACTGGTGGCTGTTGTCGAACGACGCGATTCAAAACGCCTGCCGTTCCGTCAACAAAATGGCCGGTAGCGTGCGTATGCTGGGTCACTCCATCATCACACCGAAATATCCAAACTGGATGGACGAAGTAGATCGCGCAATCGCAGAACTGCATCCTGTCTCCTGGAAGTCCTACACCATTGGCGATCCATTTGGCCCATCGAAATTTGCATGGCGTCTGGATGATGAAAAGCTGATGTATCCGTTCTACGAGAAAGCCATGAAGTCCGGCATCAACACAATTTGTATTCACAAAGGCCTCATGCCACGTGACTACGAAAAAGCATTTGCCGGTACATGGGAAAACGCGACCGTCCATGACGTGGGCAAAGCCGCAAAAGACTTCCCTGGCATGAACTTCGTTATTTATCACGCTGCACTGCGTCCATGGTTGGCCGACAAGCCAGACATGGAAATGGCCCAGTTTGAAAAAGACGGCTACATCCAGTGGTCCACCGATCTGGCGCGCATTCCAGAGAAATACGGCGTCAATAACGTTTACGCCGAACTCGGATCCGTATTTGCCAGTACCGCAGTGACCGATCCGAAGTTCTGCGCTGCCTTCGTAGGCCAGCTCGTCAACATGATGGGACCGGACCGCGTGGTATGGGGCACTGACTCCGTCTGGTACGGCTCACCACAGTGGCAGATCGAAGCCATGCGCCGTCTGGAAATTCCTGCCGACATGATGAAAAAACAAGGCTGGAAGATTCCACTAGGCGATGGTCGTGGCACCGTCAAGAACAAGATCTTGGGTCTGAATTCAGCCAAGCTCTACAAGCTCGATGCACAGAAGATCGCAGCCGATGCAAAAGCTTTCGATCACGACATGATCGCGCAAATGAAAGCCGAGTATCTGGCCATGGGTGGCGAGCGTAGCAATGCCTCATATGGTTACATCGCAAGAGAAGGCCGGGAAATACATCTCGGTTAATCGCTGCGCTTGTTAGGTCGCTAGATTGCATTTGGCCTAACGAGAGAGGCGCTAAGTGTGTTGGAGGGGATGTCGCGCAAGCGACATCCTCATCCTTCCCCATTTACGAAGACGAACAAGCATCCTGGAGGAAAGTTCAATGAATTCGCCTAAACTTGCTACGGCACTGGCGGCTCTGCTATTGATGGCTGGCGTGTCAGCTTATGCTGATCATCATGGTGAGAAAAAGACCCGCGTTGGAACCTGTCCAGACGCAAAAAAACAGCAAGAATACTTTTGCGACATGAAAAATGCGTCTAGTGATTCTATGGTGGCGCTTGGCACTGCATGCAGAAATGCAAAGATTAATGTGAAGGAGGCTTGCGAAGGCGTGGTTGAGCCAGATCCGGAATATAAATCTTGCAAGATGGAGCAAAAGTGCTGATGGCAGCATGACGTACATTAATAAATTAATAAACTTATAAATTAATTAAACAATTAGTTTATTTGATTAATTGTTTTCTCCCCTCGGTGCGAGAAAGCTTCAGCATGATCTCTCAGCGAGTTAGCCGGCAGTGTGACTGCTGCCGGTTTTTTTAATAATTCCGTGTAAATGTATTTTTATTCTTTGCGGCATGAATGGGATGTGCTGCTTTGTCGATCAAATGATTCGCTTAAGTTTCCACGCTTTAAATGCAGCAGTTTGTATGTGTCATCTCCATAAAACTTTTTTACAGATTTCGTAACGAAAGATCTTGATAGATCTGAAATTCAGTGCTGA
>CAIVDH010000104.1 GCA_903904635.1 uncultured Burkholderiales bacterium
AGTGGCCGGTATTCTGGGTGTGTGTCTGCTGGGATTGATTGCGGCTATTTTTGGTGGCACGCAACGATTGATTTCCGCGCCATGTGCACCTGCAGCAGCAGTACTCTCTGCGCTCACCATACAGATGAGTCAACAAGGCTCTCAGCCGGCTGCCATATTACTGACGTTGTTTTTGGTCGCCTTGGTTAGCAGCGCGGTACAGATTATGTTTGGGCTATTACGTTTCGGCCAGTTGATACGCTATATGCCGTTTCCTGTCGTGAGCGGATATTTGTCTGGTGTGGGTCTGATTATCGTCGTGAGCCAACTGCCCAAGTTACTGGGTGCGCCCAAGGGTAGCGACTGGTTCGCTGCACTCATGACCCCTGCAATCTGGCAGCCTGTCAGTTTGCTCATAGGCGGCACTACCGCTGCGGTAATGCTGATTGCATCGCGTTTCCCAACGCGGGTGCCGGCAGTCATACAAGGCTTGGCTGCAGGCGGCGTGGTTTACTGGCTGCTGGCGTTGACATCTTTCCCTGAATTGTCGTCGCTGGAAAATAATGACTTTGTCATCGGAGCGATCTCAGCTGGCACGGATAGCTTATGGAGCAATATCGTCGCACCATGGCACAGCTTGCAGTCAGCAGATTTGCCACACTGGCAGCAGGTTGTGATTCCGGCGCTGACACTGTCTGTGTTGCTCTCTATTGATACATTAAAAACCTGCCTGATACTCGATGCCATTAGTGGCTCACGACATAATTCGAATCGTGAACTGATAGGGCAGGGGCTGGGTAATTTGACTGCCACATTATTTGGCGGCACGCCCGGAGCGGGCACAATGGGTGCTTCACTGGTGAATAAAGCCAGCGGTGGTATGACACGCATGTCGGGTGTTGCGCAGGGTGTCTGGTCATTGCTGGCTTTTTTACTTCTTACCCCATTGCTAAGTTGGATACCGGTATCCGCACTGGCTGGATTGCTGATTGTGATCGGTGTGAAGATGATCGACTGGCATTCACTGCAGTTAGCGCGTTCGCGCGCGACGATTTTGGATTTTGGTGTGATTGTGGCGGTGGTGGTCACAGCAAAAATGGTTAGTCTGATTGCTGCCTCTGGTTTGGGTGTGGCACTTGCCATACTGATGTTCATACGTGAACAAATTCACAGCACAACGATACGGAATCAGTCTTCAGGCAGCCTGTTATTTTCCAAGCGTGTCAGGCCGCTGGCTGAGCGCGAGGCGTTGATTGCGTTGGGTACAAAAAATATTATTTATGAATTGCAGGGCAGTTTGTTTTTTGGAACCACTGATCAGCTTTATTCATCGATAGAACCCAAGCTCAATACGGCACGCTATGTAGTGCTAGATTTTCATCGTGTGCAGTCGCTGGATATGACAGCGGCGCACATGATAGAACGCTTGCGCACGATGCTGGAAGAAAAAAAAGCGATGCTGATTTTGTCGCGCGTGCCTACGAATTTACCTAGTGGCCGTGATTTGCGCAATTACATTGAAGAGCTCGGCATTACACGCGGCGAGCATGCAGCTAAAATTTTTACTGATTTGAGTGATGCGCTTGAATGGATAGAAGATCAGACTCTGGAGGTGGCAGGCATTACTGTCAACAGCAAAAATGATTTAACACTGGATAAATTTGAGCTGTTTGAAGACTTGCATTCAGCCACGCTGGTTGGCTTGCAGCGCTGCGCTCAGAAACGTTTTTATGGTGCGGGTGAAATTATTTTTACGGCCGGCACACCGGGCGATGCACTAATGTTGATTGCGCGCGGATTGGTACGTATTGATTTACCTTTATCCGAAGGGCGCAAAACACATCTGGCTACGTTTAGTCGTGGGCAGTTTTTTGCCGAAATGTCTTTTCTTGATCATCATCCCCACTCTGCTGATGTGCAGGCAGTTGTTGATACCGAGCTGTTAATCATTCCGCGCTCAGATTTTAATGCGTTAGCCAAGCAAGACCCGTTAATGGCCATGCATGTGTTTTCATCTTTGGCACTGGCTATGGCTGAACGTATGCGACATACGAATCAGGAGCTGCGTGTTTTACAAGAATCTTAATGGTCGTGCATGACTGCACAACTGCAATTCATTAGAAAAATATCATCATAAAATAATAGAGACGAATTATGCCTAAACCTTTACATCAGCAAACTGCCAGCGAGCTGGCCATGCAGTTATTACAGCTCGAAGTCAAAGCCGAGCAAATCGTCTTATCTTGTTTGGAACGTATTACCGAACGCGAGCCACATGTGCAGGCATGGAGCCATCTTGCAGCAGATGCAGCAATCGACAGAGCGCGTGAACTGGATCGCGGAGCGGTACAGGGTCTGCTGCATGGCCTGCCTGTGGGTGTGAAGGATTTGTTTGATACCTTTGATATGCCCACCACATACGGCTCTCCGATTTATGAAAAAAATCAGCCGGCTGCAGATGCATCGGTCGTTGCACTGTGTCGCGAGCAGGGTGCGGTCATCATGGGTAAAACCGTTACGACTGAATTCGCTACGTTTAATCCGGGTAAGACGCGCAATCCATGCGGGCTCACGCATACGCCTGGTGGTTCATCAAGCGGCTCTGCTGCTGCGGTGGCTGATTGCATGGTGCCATTGGCATTTGCTTCGCAGACGGCTGCATCGGTGATCAGGCCTGCTGCTTTTTGCGGGATAGTTGGTTATAAGCCCAGCTTTGGTCGTATTAATCGCGCTGGGGTAAAACCTTTGTCGGAGTCACTCGATACCTTGGGGTTTTTAGGCCGGTCCGTGGATGATGTTGCGCTGTTTGCGGCGGCTATCACTAGCGAGCGTGATTTATTTCCTTTTGAATCACCCGCTGAACTCGATGATGTGCCGCGCATCGCGATGTGCCAGACGCATGAATGGTCGCATGCAGATGCGGATACGCAGGCAGCGATGCAGGAAGCAGAAAAAAAGCTTACGCAAAATGGCAAGTCACTATCGCATTTGGTGTTGCCAGAATTATTTGCAAAGCTGCTACAGGCACAGACTGAAATCATGGGCTTTGATCTGGTGCGTTCGCTGGCGCATGAGTGGTGCAATCACGCAGATTTGATTAGTCCCGCATTAACGGCTGTGCTTGAGGCCGGTATGGAGATTTCACCGGAACGGCATCGTGCCAATCTCGCTTTGGCGCATCAGGCGCGCATGATGGTTGCCGATGCGTTTGGTGATGCTGATGTGATACTCGCGCCCAGCACTATAGGCGCTGCACCGGATACGCTGGAGCAGACGGGCAATCCGGTTTTTTGCCGTGTGTGGACCTTGCTGGGTCTGCCTTGCGTACACATTCCTTTTTTTAAAGCACAAAATGGTATGCCAGTCGGTTTGCAGGTAGTGGGTCGCTATGGTGAAGACAAACAAGTACTGCGCGCGGCCAAGTGGCTGGCGTTTCAACTTATGCCAGGCTGAACAAGTCATGCATAAGTGTTGTTAAGTACTAGACGCGCCGCTGCCTTCAAAGTAGATTACAGGCTGATCACTGTTGTGCGCGTATTGCTATTTTAATTAATAAAATGAAAATGGCTTTGTCGTAGCATCGGCTGAGATTGACTGCAGCATTCCAAAACCATAAAAATTACGGAGCGTCCAGCAATGTCGCAACAACTTAAATTCCTGCTTCCTGAAGAAAGTATTCCCCGTCGCTGGTACAACATTCAGGCTGATTTGCCTAAGCCGCTGCCGCCGCCACTGCATCCCGGCACCTTGCAACCTATCGGACCGGACGATCTCGCGCCGCTGTTCCCGATGGAGCTGATCATGCAAGAGGTCTCGACTGAACGTGAGATCGATATACCTGAACCTGTGCGTGATATTTATCGCCTGTGGCGTCCGGCGCCGCTGTTTCGTGCGCGCGCGCTTGAAAAAGCATTGGGTACGCCAGCTAAAATTTATTACAAATATGAAGGTGTAAGCCCTGCCGGCAGTCACAAACCGAATACCGCTATTCCACAGGCTTTTTATAACAAGCAAGCTGGAGTTAAACGCCTGACGACTGAGACCGGTGCCGGACAGTGGGGCACTTCGCTGGCATTTGCGGGTTCCTTGTTTGATCTTGATGTCACCGTATTTCAGGTAAGGGTTTCTTATGATCAGAAACCGTATCGTCGCGCTGTGATGGAAACCTATGGTGCGCGCTGTGTGGCTTCGCCATCGAATGAAACCAGCTATGGCCGATCGGTATTAGAAAAGCGTGCTGATCATCCGGGCAGCTTGGGTATTGCGATCTCTGAAGCGGTCGAGATTGCCGCCACTAATGATGACACCAAATATGCGCTGGGTTCGGTGCTTAATCATGTGTTGATGCATCAGACGATTGTTGGTATCGAATCGATGGAACAGATGGCGATGGCGGATGATTATCCGGATGTGATTGTCGGCTGTACTGGTGGCGGTTCTAATTTTGCGGGTATTGCGTTTCCGTTTATTGGAGCCGGTTTGCGTGGTGGTGCTAAGCCGCGCATCGTTGCTGTTGAGCCGGCTGCTTGCCCATCACTCACACGGGGCAAGTATGCCTATGACTTTGGCGACACTGGCCATATGGCGCCACTGACCAAGATGCATACGCTGGGTTCTACGTTTACACCACCGGGCTTTCATGCCGGCGGCTTGCGCTATCACGGTATGGCACCGCTGGTGTCGCATCTGAAAGAGCTGGGGTTAATTGAAGCGGTTGCTTATCATCAGACTGAATGCTTCGCTGCCGGTGTGTTGTTTGCCCGTCATGAAGGTATTGTGCCAGCGCCTGAAGCCAATCACGCTGTCAAAGGTGCGATAGAAGAAGCGCTGCGTTGCAAACGTGAAGGCAAGAGCGAAGTCATACTCTTTAATCTTTGCGGTCATGGTCATTTTGATATGGCGGCATACAGTGCTTATTTTGCCGGCACGCTGAAAGATGAGAAGTACAACGAAGAAGAACTGGCGATGGCGCTGGCTGGGTTGCCTAGTGTGCCTGAAGCTGCTTGATTTATAATAGTTTGATACAAAACCCGGCTGATGCCGGGTTTTTTTTAGTTAAGATTTATATCTTTTTGTTGAAATCAATTCACTCTATTCTACTTGTAAGCACTCTGTCAGGCTGCACTCAGTAGCCTGACAGCTTTAAAGATTAATCTCAGTAGCTGTATCCGGTTTACTTTGCCAGATTGCATTACGTTGAGAGAACGCTTTGAAAAGCAGCCGTGTTTCATTTCCCATTTTTTTGTCTGCGACTTTGCTCACACTGGCATCAGTAGCCATACTAGCGATGCCGTGCGCTTATGCACAACAAAGCTGGTCTTTGTCGCTGGAACAGACATTGACTATTGCACGTGAGCGTAATTACGATTTAAAACTAGCGCGTAGTGCAATCAGATTTGCCCAAGCAAATATTGAGATTGCCGGTGCGCCACCCAATCCCATACTCACCACGCAGGCCGCTAATATCAACCCTTCCGGTATGGGAGGTGGATCATTAGCCAATAAAACGATCGATACCACCATCAGAGTGGATCAGCTTATCGAACGGGGTGACAAGCGTGAACTGCGTACCGAAAATGCACGCAAGCTTGAAATGGCCACGCGTGCTGACAGTATTAATTTGCTGCATCAATTGGAGCGTGTCGTTACAGAAGCCTATGTCGATGTGATGGCGGCGCAGGAACGTCTTTCTGCGGCGCGTGACGCTGAAAAATTATTGGACGCGATATTGGCCGCAGCACAAAAGCGTAAGGACGCGGGCGATATTTCCGGCACCGATGTCGAGCGTATAAAAGTGGATGCCTTACGTATTAAAAATGAGCTGGCTGCTGCCAAAGGCGAACTGGTTCGTACCCGTAATACGATAGGCGTGTTGTTAGGTGAAGCTGATCGCGCAAGCATGTTGGACGCAACTGACCCATGGCCTGCATTGGAATTGGCAGATAGCTACGATCAGATCATGCCGGAACAAATCATTGATGCACGAGCGGATGTGCGTGCTGCCGCTGCGCGTTTGGAAGCCGCTAAAACCGGCAGTAAATTTGCGCAGTCGTTGCGTACGCGTGACGTTACTGTTGGGATGCAGTATGAGCATTATCCGCAATCGGCTGTCAGTAGTAGCGGGGGTGCCAGTAGCTATGGTGTATCGGTGCAAATTCCGCTTTTTGTGCGCTACTACTACGGCGGTGAAATTCGAGCTGCTGAGGCAAATCTTGATAATGCCAACGATACGCTGTCCAAAATACGCGACGCAGCAGTGAGTGAAATTTTGCGTACCAAATCAGCGCTTCAAAATGCTGCCGAGCGCGTCAGGCGCAATCGTGATGCGCTAATGCCATCCGCTGAAAAAGCGGCAAACGCCGCAGAGTTTGCGTATCTAAATGGCGCAGCCGGTGTGATGGATGTGCTTGATGCGCGTCGTACGTTACGCATTACCCGTCTTGATGCACTTGCCGCCTTAGTTGATTACAGCAAGTCTCTTGCAC
>CAIVDH010000105.1 GCA_903904635.1 uncultured Burkholderiales bacterium
GCATTCAGGGGTCCCATGGTCCACGAGAACCTGATGGTTTTTACCGGTAACGCCAATCCGGAACTCGCCGCCGGCGTTGCCAGTCAGCTTGGTATCCCGCTAGGCAAAGCGGTTGTTTCCCGTTTTTCTGACGGAGAGATCGTCGTCGAAATTAATGAAAACGTGCGCGGCAAAGATGTTTTTGTTTTGCAATCTACGTGCGCACCGACTAATGATAATTTAATGGAAATCATGTTGATGGTTGACGCTTTAAAGCGCGCATCAGCAGGCCGCATTACTGCAGCGATTCCTTACTATGGTTATTCACGTCAGGATAGGCGTCCGCGCTCAGCTCGCGTGGCGATATCGGCCAAGGTAGTAGCCAACATGCTGCAAGAGGCAGGTGTTGGCCGCGTATTGATCATGGATCTGCATGCTGACCAGATACAGGGGTTTTTTGATATTCCTGTCGATAATATTTATGCCTCCCCGATACTGCTGTCTGATCTGGTAGATAAAAACTACGATGATTTGCTGGTTGTGTCGCCGGATGTTGGTGGTGTAGTGCGTGCACGCGCGTTGGCCAAGCGGTTGAATTGTGATCTGGCGATTATTGATAAGCGCCGGCCTAAAGCCAATGTGTCAGAAGTAATGAACAGTATTGGTGAAGTTGAAGGTCGTAACTGCGTGATCATGGACGACATGGTTGATACTGCAGGTACCCTGACCAAAGCAGCTGAAGTTCTCAAAGAGCGCGGCGCCAAAAAGGTTGTGGCTTACTGTACGCACCCTGTTTTGTCTGGACCGGCAATTGAACGCATACAGAATTCGCCGCTAGATGAGCTGGTTGTAACCGATACCATCCCTTTGACCGCGCAAGCCAAAGCTTGTCCGAAGATACGTCAGCTTTCATGCGCACATCTGCTGGCCGAGACCTTTAAGCGTATCAGCCAGGGGCATTCAGTAATGTCGCTGTTTGCGGATGACGAAGCAAATAATTAAACAGAATGCGGGAATGGCTTAATTAGCTATTCTCTTTTTAACATCCCCTGGTCGCGGGGGATGTCAGTCCCGGGTCTTGATGCCCAAATTAGGAGTTGAACATGAAAGTTATTGCATTTCCACGCACTGTACAGGGGTCCGGAGCGAGCCGCCGCCTGCGCATCGCTGGCCATACCCCAGGCATTATTTATGGTGGTACAGCTGCACCGATGAATATTTCGCTCGACCACAACGCGCTTTATCATGCGCTGAAAAAAGAAGCCTTCCATTCAACCATTTTGGATATGGATGTTGATGGCAAAGTTGAAAAGGTATTGCTGCGTGATTTCCAGGTACACGCTTACAAGCAATTAGTGTTACACGCTGATTTTCAACGCGTTGACCCTAATCAGAAAATCCACGTTAAGGTTCCTTTGCATTTTGTTAATGCTGATATTTCTCCAGCAGTCAAACTCGGCGCCGGCATTATCAGCCATGTGTTGACCGAACTCGACATTACCTGCTTGCCTAAAGACCTACCTGAATTCCTCGAGGTTGATTTGTCCGGCATGGAATTGGGTCATTCTTTGCACGTCGCTGATCTGAAGCTGCCTGCAGGCGTTAGCGTTGTTCAAGCAAAAGAGAATCCTACTATTGCAACCGCATCGAAACCAGGTGGTAGCAAAGCCGATGCAGCTGAAACACCAGCTGCGGCAGAAGAAAAGAAATAATTTTGATCAGGCTGCAATAATCTCAATATGTTTTTTGATTTTATTGTCTGACATGACCAGTATAAAAAGCCCGTTGCATGACGGGCTTTTTTACGCGCAACCCCTGATAATAACCACCCCCCAAACCAGTGTATTTCACATGTCCATCCGTTTAATCGTCGGGCTAGGCAATCCCGGAACAGAATATGAAAAAACGCGTCATAACGCGGGTTTCTGGCTGGTTGATCAGTTGGCACATGGTCAGCTAAAACGCGAATCTCGACTTCATGGCCTGGCAATGAAACTCAGATTGGCAGGCCATGAAGTCTGGCTGCTAGAACCACTAACTTTCATGAACAGGTCTGGTCAATCAGTTGGTGCGCTTGCCAATTTTTACAAAATCACCCCAGCTGAGATTCTTGTGGTTCACGATGAGCTTGATCTTGCACCCGGTACAGCCAAGATAAAACAAGGCGGCTCCTCTGGCGGACATAACGGCTTGAAAGACATTACAGCGGCGCTAGGTACCCAGGATTATTGGCGACTGCGCTTGGGCATAGGTCATCCTAGGGAATTAAATTTACAGCAGCCTGTTGCAGACTTTGTGTTGCACAGACCCCGCAAAGATGAGCAATCGTTAATTGAACAGTCCATAGAAAAAAGCCTGACCGTGATACCCCTCTTATGCGAAGGTCTATTTGAAAAAGCAATGATGGAACTTCACACCAAATAAAACTGCTGCATCCACAGCTTCAAACTCCGCCCTCAAGAATTCGACTATTTAGCGCATCTATCGAATTGGCGCTGACTGCGTTGCTTCGCTCTGCCCATTTTGATAGTCGCTTTTAGAATAAAAATTTCAGCAAACTTGCTTGATCGCCAGTAAATATTCAGCCCTCCTTAAAATCAGCGATCGTAAAACTTTTTGTCTTGAATATATTGCCGATTAATTCGGCGCACACCTAACTCAGATCAATAAGCCTTACTAAAAGTAATGAAAGAATGCGCTGTCATTCTCAGAATGCTGATTGTATTTTTAATGCCTGCTCTCATCGCGCATTGATGATTTTTGCCAACTATCATTCAATCTCAATGTTATCAATCTATTAAAACCAAGGATTTAAGTAAATAAAATCAAAAAATTAGATTATTTTCAAAAAAACATTAATAATAAGATGCTTTTTTGATAATCACTATCGTATAATCCGACCGCAAGCTAGCCGTGGGCTTCCTGATTAATTAACTCAAGGAAATTTTCAATAACGGGGAATAAAATGAGTACTTATAAAGAATTGCAAAGTCAGATAGAAAAACTGCAAAAAGAAGCAGATAACGCCAGAAAAACTGAGTTGTCGAATGCAATAGCCGATATTCAATCCAAAATGAAAGAATATGGACTTTCTGCAGAAGATCTTGGTTTTGGCAGCAAACGAAAATTCGGCAAACCTACGCGTAAGCCAGTACCACCAAAATATCGCAATAATGCAACTGGTGAATCCTGGAGCGGCCGCGGCAAACCACCAAAATGGATGGCCGGACGTGACAAGGCACAATACTTAATCAAGTAAGCCTTTAGCGCCATTTAAAAAAACATAAGCCGTCTGTATAGACGGCTTATGTTTTTTAATCATCTTGGCATCTCTGCACAGAAAAAAATCATATTTTGCGGGGCAAAATTCCTCGCAGCATTACCAATAATATAATCCGCGCATCCAACCAAAAACCTCTTTGCTCAAGATATTTACGGGCATATTCAAGCCGTACCGGCAGTATTTTTTCCATATACGCCTCCTCCAATTCTTCGCCTTCAAGCCCGGCCAATAAACGCTGCTCATCGGTAAATTCAATAGAAGCAAGATCAGCCAATCCTGGCTTTATCGACAACACCAATTTCCTGACTTCCGTCGAATAACTACCCACATAACGGGGTAACTCAGCGCGCGGCCCAACCAGGCTCAAGTCACCTTTCATTACATTAATCAGCATAGGCCAACGGGTAACATGCAGCCTGCGCAACCAGGCGCCTACTCGGGTTATTTGCTCACCGTGGCAACCGCCTATGGTCTCAAGCGCATCAGAATCACTGATGGAAGAGCGGAACTCATAAATTTTGACCATGCGGCCATTGCGTCCGACCCGGTGTGGACGGGAAAGCAGTGGGCCACGCGAATCAATCGCAATGCACAACACGATAAGCAAGCTAAAGGGAATGAGTAGGCATATTGCGAAAAAAGTAAGGAATACATCTGCAAATCTCTTCATATAAGCCACCCTTAGATTGAAAGCAGGATTGTCCGCGAGAAAATGCATTCATTACAAATTTTTTCGCAGCCCAGATAACTCGCATTGCACACGTTGGCGGCGGGCCGGGGGTTACAATAGCGCCTTTATTTCGCTCGCGGCTTTTGTGCGGTTTGTCGCGTCTGCCCTACTTTTTCATCAAATATTACTTATGAGTCTCAAATGCGGCATAGTCGGCCTGCCTAACGTCGGCAAATCCACTTTATTCAACGCCCTCACCAAAGCGGGCATACCGGCGGAAAATTATCCGTTCTGCACCATAGAACCGAATGTGGGCATGGTAGAGGTTCCCGATCCCCGCCTGGATCAGTTGGCCGCGATAGTGAAACCCGAGCGGGTTTTGCCGGCAACGGTGGAGTTTGTCGATATTGCAGGCTTGGTCGCTGGTGCCTCCAAGGGCGAGGGTCTGGGCAATCAGTTTTTGGCACACATCCGCGAAACCGACGCGATCGTCAATGTCGTGCGCTGCTTTGAAGATGCGAACGTGATACACGTGGCTGGCAAAGTCAGCCCGTTGGACGATATAGCCGTGATACAGACCGAGCTGGCTTTGGCGGATATGGGTACGGTAGAAAAAGCAATACATCGCGAAACCAAGAAGGCGCGTTCGGGCGATAAGGATGCTGCCGCACTGGTCACGCTGATGGAAAAAATCATGATAGGGCTTAATGACGCCACACCCGTGCGCGCCATGGGCTTTGACAAAGACCAGATGGACATGCTCAAGCCACTGTGCCTGATCACGGCAAAGCCTGCGATGTATGTCGCCAATGTTTCTGATACGGGCTTTACGAATAACCCGTTGCTGGATGCATTGACTGGCTATGCAAAATCACAAAATGCACCAATCGTCGCCATTTGCGCCGCCATAGAATCAGAAATTGCGGACTTGGATGATGCAGATAAAGGCGCATTTTTAGCCGATATGGGCATGCAAGAACCGGGGCTGGATCGCCTGATTCGCGCCGCATTCAATCTGCTCGGACTACAGACTTACTTTACCGCTGGTGTGAAAGAGGTCAGAGCCTGGACGATACACACCGGTGACACGGCGCCTCAGGCAGCCGGTGTAATCCATACCGATTTTGAGCGCGGCTTCATCCGTGCGCAAACGATAGCGTTTGATGACTTCATTGCAAACAAGGGAGAAACCGGCGCGAAAGAAGCCGGCAAAATGCGCGCTGAAGGCAAGGAATACGTCGTCAAAGATGGCGATGTACTGAATTTCCTTTTTAACGTATAGCCTGCAGCTTTTCGTATTTGACTAGAAGCTGCTCTTTGCTTTCACGCCATGCAGGATCAAACGGTATGCATGCTACCGGACAGACCTGCTGGCACTGAGGCTCACTGAAGTGACCGACGCACTCGGTACATTTATTCGGATCAATCTGATAAATCTCTGCCCCCATGAAAATCGCTTCATTGGGGCACTCAGGTTCGCATACGTCGCAATTTATACAATCATCCGTGATTATCAGTGCCACGATTTACAACCTTAGCTGCCATTGGCGGCGATTTTTTTGAGCAGCCATTGCTCGACTGACGGAAAGACAAACTTCGATACATCTCCACCGAGCACCGCGATCTCACGCACTATGGTGCCCGAGATGAATTGATACTGATCAGATGGCGTCAAAAACAGGGTTTCTACATCTGGCAGCAGATAGCGGTTCATGCCTGCCATTTGAAACTCATATTCAAAATCAGACACCGCACGCAAGCCACGCACAATCACTCTGGCGTCATGACGACGCACAAAATCTTTCAACAATCCGGAAAAACTTTCCACCTGAACGTTAGGATAATGTCCCAGTACTTCATGGGCTATATCAAGCCGCTCTTCCAGTGAAAAGAAGGGATGCTTGGCTTTACTGTCGGCCACGCCCACAATCAGTTTGTCAAACAAACCGGAGGCACGGCGCACCAAATCTTCGTGGCCGCGAGTGAGCGGATCAAAGGTTCCCGGGTATATCGCTGTAACCATGAGCTTGTCCTCGTAGAGTGCTACTGAGTGGCACACGAAATAATATGGCCAGCCAGTTAAAGAACGCGAATTATGCCCTAATTTGGCTAGAAATCATTCAAAGTCAGCAACCCATAATGGACGGCACCGGCCTTGCTTGATCTGACAACTTGCCAGCCAGTGAGCCACTCAGGATGTGGCGCTACATCAAACGGCGCATCTGCTTCAGCATAGACTAGCCCATCCTGCGCCAGCAAGGGACGACAAAGCGGTAGTAACTGCGGCAACAGCTGCAACTGGTAAGGTGGATCAAGAAAGATCAAATCGAATTTGCCGGCCATACTAGCCATCTGCCGCAACGCATCGCCCCGCAAGACCGATACCTGTTCGGCTCGCAGCTTTTCTTTTGTGGCCATAAGCTGACTAAGCGCAGCTGGATGGGATTCGACCAACACCACCTTGGCAGCGCCACGGCTGGCCGCCTCAAAGCCGAGGGCACCAGTGCCGGCAAATAAATCCAGACTAGTGATGCGCTTCCAATCTCCAGCCTTCAAATGCTCAATCCAGTTGAATACTGTTTCGCGCACACGGTCAGGCGTGGGACGCAGCCCTTCAAGCTCCGGCACTGGCAAGGGCGTACGCTTCCACTGACCGCCTATGATGCGGACTTGTCGCGGTGCGCGACTAAGCTTTTTTGTCATGCGGACTTGCCCCGATGTTTATTTACTTTCGCTACCAACAACAACGGTGACCAGTCTGTCCTTCGCCAATTTACGATTGAATGCTTCACGAATATCAGCAACACTGACTTTCGCCACATTGGTCGTCCAGGTGTCGAGATAATCTAGCGGCATCTGGTAATAACCAATCACGGCCAGATTATCGAGAATTTTTTTGTTGTTATCAATGCGCAGCGCAAAACCGCCGATCAGATTATCTTTGGCTGCCTTGAGCTCGGCATCAGTAGGACCGTTTTGCAAATAAGCGGCAATGGACTCACGCACGACTTTCAATGCTTCATTGGCCTGATCTTTGCGTGTTTGCAAACCTGCCTGAAACGGACCTGGCTGCTCCATAGGACTGAAGTAACTATAGACGCTATATGCCAGACCGCGCTTCTCACGCACTTCTTTGGTCAGTCGCGAAACAAAGCCACCGCCGCCCAAAATGTAATTACCCACTGTCAGCGCAAAAAAATCTGGGTCACCACGCTGCAATGCAGGCGTGCCTAACAGAATATGTGATTGCGTAGCAGGATGAGCAATGCGCACTTCTGCCGACTTGGGTACGCCAACTGCTGGCATAGCAGACAATGCTTTGCCTTGCGGCAGACGCATAGTCAATTCACGCGCGATAACATCCGCCTCTTCTTTGCTGACATCGCCAATCAAGGCAACAACGGCATGATTAGCAACGTAATGTGCTGCATGAAATGCAAGCAAATCTTCGCGAGTAATTGCCTCGGCTGTTTCTACCGTCGCCTCGTTACCATAAGGATGATCACCATAGGCCAAGCGCCAAAATGCTTTGTCAGCAATTGACTCCGGTTTGGTCATCGCTTCGCGTATGCCGGAGATCATGCGCGCTTTGTCGCGCTTGAAAAATTCTTCAGGCATGCTGGGCTGGGACAATATGCGCGCAAGCATACTGACAGCCTGCTTGCGCTCAACGGGAGAAGATAAGGTACGCAGTGACATGCCACTACGATCCGTACCCGGACCGCCGCCACGCTGCGCCGCTACATCAGCAAGAGCGTCTGAAATTTCCGATTCTGACATCGCAGGCTCAACCCTGCCATCAGCTAATTTCGCTTCACGCAGACCACGCGCCAACATCGTGTTGGCCAGCGCTGCCGTACCGGATTTACCAGCCGGGTCGCGCTTGGCACCAGCATCAAATTCCACACTGACGTCCAGCATCGGTATCGTATGATTTTCTACAAAATAAACACGCACACCGTTTTCGAGTGTCCAGTGTTGAATTTTCAGCGCAGCATGTGATATGCCTGAATACATCAACACTGACACAATCAATAATTTCTTAAACATGAACTGGAATCCTTGAAGTAAATTGCGCGCTTATTTTAGTGACGCATACCAGGCACGGCTGCCGGCTTTTGCGCTTGCGCAGTCATAGGTAAGGGCACAAGTGAAGCAACCGTCAGCTGATCTTCTGAAAAATATTTCTGCGCTACCGCCTGTACTTCTTCAGGTGTGACTGCAGCGAGCTTTTCTATGATGCGATCAATTTGGCGGCTAGAGATGCCAGCCATTTCCATACTGCCGATTTCCATCGCTTGCCCAAAAACAGAATCACGCTTGTAAATTTGACTAGCTATGAGCTGCGTCTTGACGCGCTTTAACTCTGCCGCAGATACGCCGTTAGTTGCAATGTTCGTCACTTCTGCAAGTAGGCGCTGCTCCAGCTGCTCAGTTGAGGTTCCCAATGCTGGCACACCCATCAACATGAACAGACTGGGGCCGCGCGATATGGAGTCGTAGCTGGCACCGGCGGAATTGGCAACGCGATCGGTACGTACAAGTTTGGCCGGCAGACGCGCGTTGTCATATCCATCCAATACTGCAGCCAATACGTCCAGCGCATGCGCGTCATCATCTTTTTCAACATCATGCAAAGTTGGCACTTTAAAGGCCAGCACCACATAAGCATTTTCAGCAGGCGCCTTGACTACAACACGCCGCATACCCATTTGTGGCGGATCATTTTGCGGCTTGGTCTTGGGCAGAGTTTTAACGGGGATTTTGCCAAAATATTTTTCAGCCAGATCGCGCACCTGTTTTGCATCCACATCGCCTGTTACGACCATGGTGGCGTTATTGGGTGCATACCAACGTTCGTACCAAGCCAGTGCATCGGCTGCGGTCATGCTTTTCAGATCATCCATCCAACCGATAATAGGATTGCGATAAGGATGGGCAGTAAATGCCGTGAAATTCAATGCTTCGTATACTTTTGAAATCGGCTGATCATCCGTGCGCAAGCGCCGTTCTTCCATCACCACGTTAATTTCTTTGGCAAATTCCGCTTTATCCATGGTCAGGTTTTGCATGCGATCAGCCTCGAGTGACATGACCTGCTCCAGACGGGATTTTTCTATTTGCTGGTAGTAAGCGGTGTAATCTTTGCTGGTAAATGCGTTGTCGCGACCACCCAGTGCTGCCACTTTGGCACTAAAGTCGCCGGGCTTAAGTTTTTTTGTTCCTTTGAAC
Source organism: uncultured Burkholderiales bacterium (assembly GCA_903904635.1). Lineage (GTDB taxonomy): Bacteria > Pseudomonadota > Gammaproteobacteria > Burkholderiales > Burkholderiaceae_D > Pernthalerella. Next base: position 9,165 of record CAIVDH010000105.1, read on the forward strand.
ATCATGTGCTCAAGCACATGCGCCACGCCCGTGGTGCCGCTTAGCTCGTCCATGGAGCCTATCCGGTACCAGACCATGTGCGCCACCGTAGGAGCACGCTTGTCTTCCTGAACAATGATGCGCAAACCGTTTGATAACCTGAACTCTTGTGCATGGGCGGCTGCCAGTGCAGTAAGCGGCACAACAGCACTAACGACCACGCTGCCCAGCGCTAATAATTTAATCCAAAATTTCATAGTCTTTGCTCTGCTAAAATAGAAACTATTGTCGGCCAAAAGAATTTGATTGTATCTGCTTGTCTTTATCTGCGCTTTTACCTTCCCCGGATCTCATGTTTAGCTTTTTCAAAAAATCATCGCCTGTTACTGCTGAACCACCGGCATCACCAGTCGAAAAAAAATCATGGCTGACTAAGCTCAAGTCAGGTCTGTCGCGTACCTCTTCCGGCATGACTGCGTTGTTTACTGGCGCAAAAATCGATGATGCACTTTATGAAGAACTCGAATCAGCGCTGTTAATGGCTGATGCTGGTGTAGATGCGACGCAATTCGTGCTGAATGGTTTGCGTAAAAAAGTCAAAGATGAAAACCTTACTGACACCACATCAGTAAAAAATGCATTACGCAATCTGTTGCTAGACTTACTATCGCCGTTAGAAAAACCACTACAACTAGGCACTGCACAGCCTTTGGTTATCATGGTTGCCGGTGTTAACGGCGCTGGCAAAACCACAACCATAGGCAAGCTTGCTAAACACTTGCAAACACATGGGCAAAAAGTATTACTTGCAGCAGGCGATACCTTCCGTGCAGCAGCGCGCGAACAACTCGCCACATGGGGTGAAAGAAATGGCATTGCTGTAATCTCACAAATCTCAGGCGATCCGGCTGCCATTGCTTTTGATGCCGTCCAAGCAGGCGTGGCACGTGGCATGGACGTCGTCATGATAGATACGGCTGGCAGGCTACCTACGCAATTGCATTTGATGGACGAATTAAAAAAAATCAAGCGCGTAATTAGTAAAGGATTAGCAAATGCGCCGCATGAAATCCTGCTTGTGATTGACGGTAACACAGGACAAAATGCGCTCGCGCAAGTCAAGGCATTTGATGATGCACTGACACTAACCGGGCTAGTCGTAACCAAATTAGATGGCACTGCAAAAGGTGGTGTGCTGGCTGCGATAGTAAAAAACAGACCGGTACCAGTTTATTTTATTGGTGTTGGTGAAGCGATTGATGACTTGCAGCCATTTATTGCGGCAGAGTTTGTCGATGCACTTTTAGGCTGACATTACATACATATGGC
>CAIVDH010000106.1 GCA_903904635.1 uncultured Burkholderiales bacterium
CATGGCAACGACATCTCTCAAATTATCAGACGAACTCAAAGAACAAGCTGCCAATGAAGCTGCGGCATTAGGGATGAGTCCTCATGCTTTTATGGTCGAAGCGATTAAGCATGCAACTCATAATGCGGAGCTTCGCCGTGTCTTCGTAGCCCAAGCGAATGCGGCCAGGAAGCAGGCTATAAAAACTGGTAAGGCATATGACGCGAAAGATGTTCACCAGCATATGCGTGATCGAATTGCTGGCACTAAAAAGAACTCACTGAAGCTTAAATCTTGGTAAAGATCGTCTATGCGCAGCAAGCAGTCGATGATTTGCTTAGGCTGACAGATTTTTTAATTGAGTCAAATCCAACTGCTGCTTTAGCAACGATTGATTTGATTGAAGAAGCCATTATGCTGCTTGAGCGGCATCCTCTTATTGGTAGATTAATCGATAATGCTTTGCGCGAACTCATTATTTCAAGAGGAAAATCTGGTTATGTCGCTTTATATAGCTATGAGCGGCATAAAAATACGATATTGATACTCACAATCAGACACCAGAGAGAAACCGGAATGAGTTTTGATCCTGAAAACTCATAAAGCTAATTTTGTATGATCAGGTCACAGGTTCGACTCCTGTTTGGCAGGCCAATTCTTAATCTGCTAGAGCTTTTTAGAATTCCCCCTGATTACACCAAATGAAGCTCCACTTTTTTGCCCAATGCCGCAGCATATTTTCTGAGCGTGGTTAGACTAGGCGAGTGTTTGCCAGTTGCTAAAGCACTTTCAAGTCTGGCAATGGCCGGTGCCTGGGTTCCCATACGTTTTGCGATCTGAGCTTGAGTAAGTCCAGCTTCTTTTCTGGCTGTGAGAATCTCATCCAAAATCGCAAATTCTTCACGATTAAGTTTATTCACCTCAGCTTTAACTGCAGGCGTTTTAAGCATTTTGCTTACCATTTGTTTATGCGTTAATGGCTTGGTCGTTTTTTTTGGCGGTCAATTTAGATTTCATTTTTTTAATTCCTTCATACGAAGCTTAGCAATTTTCAATTCTTTATCGGGCGTCTTTTGGCTTTTCTTAATGAAGCTGTGGAGCATCACAATTTCTTGCTCAACCATAGTGCAGAAAAATATTCTGGCAATACCTTCAGCTCCTTTAAGTCGTAACTCAAACAGACCACCACCAAAAGCATCGGTATGCGGCAAACCTAAATTCGGACCATATTCAATCATTCTTTCAGTCAAGCCAATGTAGCGAGCTTGAAGCGTTACTGGCAGGTTCATGATGGTTTCTTGAACTTCTGCGCTGTAATAAATGATGGAGTAAGCCATGCCCTCAATAATAACAAATTTGTTATTATTGAACAAGGCTGTATTTATCCTTTTAAAGAGATGGCTGACAGGTAAGTTAAGGCTTTCTCAGCGCGCCTTCTTGGTAAAGATCGTTTATGCCCAGTAAGGAATTGATGCGGTGTGTGATTGCATTACTTCAAGAAGAAAATCCGGCTGAATAGCTTGATATACCTTTGAGCAGCATAAAAATACGATATTGATACGCACAATCAGGCACCAGAGCGAAACTGGGCTGCGCTTTGACCTAGTAAATTCATACAATTTAAAATTATTAGTCCTAGGACACTGGTTCGACTTCTTTTGGACAGGTATCCTTCGCAGCTAAACCAAATATCCTTAAGTCACTTGATCTAGCATTTCCGATACGGGTTAAGTTACAAGTAAGCGCTGCATACGATGCACCGGTTATGCTGCAAACTCCAAAATTTGATTAGTGAGCTCAACAATAATGAATACAGCAATCAACGTGGGCGTAGCTGCCAAGCTGGGACAATACAGTGATGCCATAGCAACCAGTGCGGGTGCACGCTGGCTTTATACCTCGGGCACACCGGGCTTAAATGAAGACGGCAGCCTGCCAGAAGATTTTGAGACGCAGGCCTCACTTGCATGGAAGAGCATCATTGCGATGTTGCATGCGGCGGATATGGATGTGGAAAATATTGTGAAAATCAATCAATCCATGCTTCGACGCGAGGACTTGGACAGCTACCGAAAAATCCGCAATGCGTATCTAGGTGAGGCAAGACCTGCATCCATGCTTAGCTTTATTAGCGAGCTGGTCATGCCGGGAATGTTGATTGAGCTGGAGATTGTGGCGGCAAAGTAGCCCGCAATTAGCCTTACATTGCAAGGCTGACTATTATTATTTTAATACTATGTCGATTTGCTGACGTATCTTTGGCACGTTAGTTGCTGAGAGATGGGTATAAAAATATTTTAAGGAGGTCGTATGCAGCAACACCCTTCAGCCAATTTAAAGGCAATGCCCAAGCCTGCTCAGATTAAAAGAATTGTAAAAGATACGCAGATGGATAGCGTGCAAGAACTTTGGCGCAAGCATGGATGGTTACCACCGACCGAATATCGCAGAGATTTCGGCTCATCACGCTGCGCTACGGATCAAAAAATGCGTATTGCTGCGTAAAGTTAAAAATCAACTTTATGATTAATTAATTAAGACCGGTATCTGACCATGTAAGCCGCCTAATGAAAATCATGAGGGCAATTTACGAGAATTGCCGCTGGTTTTAATAGCGTGCCGGCCTTATTCTTTGTTTGTCGTCTGGCACTAGTGTCGGATCAAATGAAATGCATAAAAAACAACCAGGAGATTATTATGG
>CAIVDH010000107.1 GCA_903904635.1 uncultured Burkholderiales bacterium
ACATCATCTAACTCTTCAATAAAAACCGCGCCTTTCTTGCGCAGATCATCTACAACATAGGCGTTATGGACTATTTCGTGGCGCACATATACAGGTGCCCCGAACTGCGCCAATGCCCGCTCAACGATTTCAATCGCACGATCTACACCCGCACAAAAACCACGTGGTTGAGCCAATAAAATTTCTTTATCCATTACATTATCCATTGCTTACTCCCGCAAAAAATCCGCCTGAGCACATCGCGCTCATATCGCGCTCACATCACGCCTCACATAACGCTAATGATACGAACTTCAAATTTAAAATATTGACCTGCCAGTGGATGATTAAAATCAAACAGCGCATCCAACTCACGCTTTTCTCGCATCACGCCAGCGAAACGACCACCGCCAGGTGCTGCAAAATCAACCAGATCACCAATTTCATATTCCGCGCCGTCCTCTGAGTTTTGCGCCAGCGTTTCCATGGCCACTAGCTGCACCAGATCCGGATTGCGCGGCCCGAATGCCTGCTCAGGAGATAACTCAAAAATTTTATGCGCATCTTCAGTCAAACCTATCAGGCACACTTCCAAAAATGGGGCGAGCTGGCCGCTTCCCATTTGTAACGTGGCCGGATTTTCATTAAAAGTCGAAACGATATCTGGCCCATCTGCCGACGACAATCGATAGTGCAATGTCAAGAACGAATTGTCCGTGACCATATTTTGTGGTTTATTCGACATCGATTTTCTGCTAATTGTGGAATCGCGCTATTGTAAGCCACTGACGAAGTGTCAATAAGACCAGACTTTACCAATTACTCTAAAATTTTCCGCTTTGTTAACAACGGAGACGGATATGGCGATTTCTGATTGGCCTGAAGATCAACGACCTCGCGAACGACTCATTACTTATGGTCCAGAAGCGCTTACAGACCCCGAACTCATGGCCATATTCCTGCGCACCGGTTCGTCGGGTAAAAGTGCAATTGAACTGGCCAAGGACATCATTGCCCGTTTTGGTTCCCTCAACAAACTCTTTGCTGCCAACCCACAAGAGTTTACAGGCATCAAAGGTCTGGGACCGGCAAAACTTGCATTGCTACGGGCTGTGCTGGAACTGGCAAGACGAACCTACTGCGAAGAGCTGAAAACCGGACCAGTCATACAGTCCACTCTGGCAGTCAAAAAATTTCTGCAATTGCATTTCGCGGGACAACAAGTCGAGAGTTTTATCGTACTTTTTCTCGATGTGCAGCATCGTCTGATCGCATGTGAAAAAATGTTTGAAGGCACCCTTACCCGTACCAGCGTATATCCGCGTGAAATCATCAGGCGCGCACTGGAACACAATGCAGCAGCGGCCATTTTTGCCCATAATCATCCCTCTGGCCGGCCTGAGCCTAGCAAGCTTGATGAAACACTGACCATAGAGCTCAAACAGCTAATGGATGGCATAGAAGTCAAGCTGCTTGACCACATTATTGTCAGTGGAAGCCTGACTTGGTCTTTTCATGAGCATGGGCTGTGCTGAGAGCCAGGAAAATCAGCTTTTCGATTGAAAGTCCAATGTTTGCGGGAGCAATTGTTAAATAATTTAATTTAATTAAGACACAATTGTTTTCCGCAAGTCATTGAATATTTTGAATTTTTTCTATATACTCACTTTTTTTCCGATTATTGGAATCTTTAAGGAGTATGCCGTGGCACGTGTTTGCCAAGTAACAGGGAAAAAGCCGATGGTCGGCAATAATGTTTCCCACGCGAATAACAAAACCAAACGTCGCTTTTTGCCTAACCTGCAAAATCGCCGTATTTTTGTTGAATCCGAAAACCGCTGGATTTCCTTGCGACTGTCTAACGCCGGTATGCGCGTCATCGACAAGATCGGCATCGATGCCGTGCTCGTAGATATGCGCGCACGCGGCGAAAAAGTCTAACCGCAGAAACCGTACAGTAAAGGATAAATCATGGCTAAATCAGGCCGAGACAAGATCAAACTGGAATCGACCGCAGGTACTGGTCATTTCTACACCACCGACAAAAACAAGCGCACCATGCCGAACAAAATGGAAATCATGAAGTTCGATCCCAAGGCACGCAAGCACGTCATCTACAAAGAAACCAAGATCAAATAAGGCTCTGCCCCGATCTTCAGTTTTTTGTCGTACCAATAAAAAACCCCGCAATATTGAATTGCGGGGTTTTTTGTTATTTCTTTGCTTCAGATACTGCTGGCAGCATTAATACTGCCAGACCAGAATCAAATTTAAGCGTAGCTACGTAGACGCTGCGAAAACTCTTGCAGCGAACGAATACCAGAAGCCTCTGCACGCGCACACCAGTCACGCAACTGCAGCACCAACTGATCGCTGCTAGAGTGCGAGCGTCCCCACAAGGCAGCGAGCTCACCACGCATTTCATGCATGGTCTTGAGCGCATTGCTATGTTTGAAAAGCTCAGATAACTGCTGCATTTGTACACTTTGCAAACTAGTCGGCTCACGCTGCAATAATTTTTGCGATGACTTCAAAAAGCTCGGCTCCAGACTCGAATTCTGACGAATCTGGCCCACTTCCTCGCGCCAGGTACGCTTGAGTGAACGCGCATATTTCGCCATCACATCGTAGCGATTAGCTACCACAGACTGTAACGTGGTCAGATCACACACCAGTTTTTGATGATCAAAGCGTGGCTCAGGCGGTACTTTCTTTACATGGGCCAAACCAAGGAAAGCCAGCACTGAAATATAAAACCAGCCTATATCAAACTCGTACCACTTATTCGACAACTTCGCAGATGTGCCATAAGTGTGATGATTATTGTGCAGCTCTTCACCGCCGATCAAAATACCCAATGGGAAAATATTGGTCGACGCATCAGAGGAATTGAAATTACGATAGCCCCAATAATGACCGATACCATTAATGATGCCCGCTGCAGTAATCGGT
>CAIVDH010000108.1 GCA_903904635.1 uncultured Burkholderiales bacterium
CTCATTACTGCTTTTCCTGCGCGACAAAGTCAGATGCAGCGCGTAGTCACCCGCTGTAATTTGCAATGCTTCAGGCGTGTCATCGCTTTGCAATGCGGGCAATAACCATAGCGAGACAAAATCTGGCAAAGCACTGGAAGCCGCCTGCGCGCCGGGGAAATATTTTTCCATCCATTCTGCAGCCTGTCTGGTTTGCCATAGTGGCGTGCCATCTGCTTTTAGTGAAATTGCCGCGTGCGAAACCGCATCAATTGCATGACGTGCTTGTGACATCATGCGCGCATTGCGTATATGCGTGGCCACGCGTGCCAACACTTCTGCCGGCTCTATGGGTTTGGTTACATAGTCCAATGCACCGGCATCAAAACCTTTTAGTACATGCTCAGTTTCGGTTAATCCCGTCATGAATACCACAGGCACATGACGCACTTCTTCCATTTGTTTGATGCGACGGCAGGTCTCAAAACCATCGATGCCCGGCATGACTGCATCAAGCAAAATAATATCGGGCACTACGATGCGCAATCTTTCGAGCGCAGACAAGCCATCAGTGGCAACTAGTACGGTATAGCCCGCATCGGAGAGCGCATCGGAGAGTAGCGCCAGATTTTCTGGCACATCATCAACGATTAGCGCGACGTCGCCGTCAAACGTGGTCCACGTCGTCATACATCCACTCCTTTAATCTGTTGGTATATTCAGGCAAACGAAAACGCTCAGCCAACACTTTGAGCTCGGCGCAAAACGGCGCATACATAATATTTTTTTGTTCCAGTGCATTGAGTGCTTCAACAATGCCTTTCACATAGCCGATTGCACCGAGCTCCAATAATTTATTCAGAACGGGCTTGGGTGGAATCAGCCGCACTGCAGAGGCTGCCGCGGTCGCTACTGCGGATGTAGGTGCTGCAACCCACTCTATGCCGAGATGCAGTTTCAGTTTAGAGAGTAAGTCAGGCAGCATGAAAGGCTTGGCAATAAAATCATTGCAATACAAACTGTCTGATTGTCTTGCGGTTGGATCAAACACATTGGCCGACACAATAATGATAGGCAGCTCGCTATGGCCCAGTTCACGCAGACGGCGACAAACTTCCCAGCCATCCATGCCGGGCATGGAAATATCCATCAACAAAATATCCGGCATAGTGTTAGCAACGGCAGCCAGACAGGCCGCGCCACTTGCTGCTTCTCTAATATCAAATCCCATTGGCGCGAGCATTTCGGATAACACCACGCGTTGTGAAGCCTGATCGTCCACAATCAAAATCCGTTTACGCGTGCCCAGATAACCAGTCAACTGTGTGCCTGTTTCAGTGCGCTGGGTAGGGTGGCGCACTTCGCGCAGATACAGCCGTAATTTAAAAACACTGCCCTTGCCGGCCGTACTGGTGACGGATAATTCACCGCCCATGATATGCGCGAGCATATTCGAAATCGCCAGCCCCAGCCCTGTGCCGATCTCTCTTTGTACGCTGGCTGATTTGCTGCGCTCAAAAGGCAGGAAGATACGTTCGACATCTTCCCGTGCAATGCCGATACCCGTATCTTCCACTTCAAATTGCGCAATCTCGCGTGTATAGGTAACGCGCAAGGTGACAGATCCGGCTTCAGTAAATTTCACTGCATTGGCCAGCAGATTGATCAGAATTTGTCGCAAGCGTTTTTCATCCGCATGCACTGCTTGCGGAATGCGGCCAGCTTCCAGAAAATGAAACGCCAACCCTTTTTGTGTTGCCTGTGGTGCGACCATCTGCACGATCTGATTTAAAAATTCATGCAAGGGCAGCTCTGCAGATTCCAGTCGCATTTTGCCCGCTTCTATACGCGCAATATCCAACATGCCATCAATTAAAGAAAGCAGATGTTCGCCACTGCGACGAATGACGCTGATCGCATTCTGTCTATGCGCTGGTATGGTTTTATCCACCTGCAAAATCTGTGCATAGCCAAGTATGCTGTTCAATGGCGTGCGCAGTTCATGGCTCATGCCTGTTACAAAACGACTCTTGGCAAGATTCGATGCTTCGGCCGTATCTTTGGCGCGTTGTAGTTCGCGGTCTGTTAATTGATGCGCATCGATTTCTGCTAATAGCAGATTGGTTTGCCGCTCGGATTCTTTTTGCGCATTACGCTTGCTCTCGGAGGTTAATACCAGCCACCAGGTACCGATGCCCAGCATTAAAAATAATGCGGCAAATAATCGGATAAAAACGCCGATAAAATCACTGTGCGTATACACCTCGGTGTGGTTGAACTTAGGCAGCTCTAAAAAATAAATGGCGCCCATCACGGCGGCCAGTACGCCGGAAAATAGTAGCAACATCAGCAGGTAATGACCGACATCGGTTTGCAGTCTGCGGCTGACAGCCTCGGGCAAAATAGCATCGAACAAACTGACCGAACTTGCTGCGAGCGATACTTCAGGTTTGCAGCGGTCATTACAACGCGCATCGAGTGAGCAGCATAGTGAGCAAATCGCGCCGGCATAGGCAGGGCAATGCGCAACATCGGCGCTTTCAAAATGATTTTCACAAATTACGCATTGCTGTGTCTTGCCATCCGCCTGATGATCCGGCTGGCGTGCCAGGTAGTAGCGGCTTTTTGTGGCAATGGCAATCAATGGCGCGCTAATGAGTGCGACGACCAATGCAATAAACGGCGACATCGCCGTAGCCATTTCACCAATCAAGCCGGAAAGCGCCAGCATGGAAATGACAGAAGCCAGCACCATGGCACCAACGCCCACCGGATTAATGTCATGCAGATGCGCGCGCTTGAATTCAATATGCTTGGGCGACAACCCCAGTGGTTTGTTGATCAGCAAATCCGACAGTACGGCACCTATCCATGAGATAGCCACCATCGAATACAACGTCAGTACTTCTTTGAGTGCAGCAAAGACACCGATTTCCATCAGCAAAATTGCAATCAGCACATTGAACACCACCCACACAACACGCCCCGGATGACTGTGCGTGAGTCGTGCAAAAAAATTCGACCAGGCGAGTGAGCCGGCATACGCATTGGTGACATTAATTTTTACTTGCGACACCACCACATACAATGCAACCGCCGCCATCGCCCAGCGCGGATCGGCAAACACATAAGAGAAGGCCACCATGTACATCTGCGTCGGTTCGACTGCGCGCTCGGCGCTAATGCCATGTTGTATCGCCAGATAAGCCAGCAGCGCGCCGCCCAGCATTTTAAGTGCGCCCATCACGATCCAGCCCGGTCCTGCGATCAGCAGTGCCGCCCACCAGCGCACTCGATTTTCAGCATTCTTATCTGGTAAAAAACGCAAGAAATCTACCTGCTCGCCTATCTGCGCAATCAACGAAAATGCCACCGTCGCTGCTGCACCAAACAGTAACCAGTTAAAGCCTTGGTTGTTAGCGAGATGGCCGCTGTAATTTACAAGTTGGTTGAGTATTTGCGGTTCCTGATAAAGCACGGCCGCAAAAGGCAAAATCATCAGCACCAGCCAAATCGGCTGCGTCCAGGCTTGTACGCGCCCGATCAAGGTCACGCCGTGTATGACGAGCGGAATGATGATGAGTGAGCACACCACATAGCCATACATGAGCGGCAATCCGAAATACATCTCGACTGCCTGCGCCATGATGGATGCTTCCAGCGCAAAAAATATGAATGTAAAACTCGCATAGATCAGCGAGGTGATGGTCGAGCCTATATAGCCAAAGCCTGCGCCACGGGTGAGCAGGTCCATGTCGATGCCGTATTTGGCGCTGTAATAGCTGATGGGCAGACCAGTGCAAAAAATAATCAGCGATACACACAAAATGGCCCACAACGCATTGGTAAAGCCGTAAGAAAGCGTGATGGCCGCGCCTATGGCTTCGAGCGCGAGAAAAGACACCGCACCCAATGCCGTATTGGCGATTCTGAATTCAGACCATTTGCGAAAACTTTTAGGCGCATATCGCAGCGCATAGTCTTCCAGCGTTTCGTTGGCAACCCAGGTGTTGTAGTCGCGCCGGCTTTTAACGATGCGCTGTACCGATGTGGACTTCAAAAATTACTCCGCTTTGAGTTGTTGGTGCAGTCAGCGATGCAGTGAGCTATGCATGGCCTCACATCATTTATTGCTATGGTTAATTTGTATTAGCAAGTTCTACGCCACTAAACAGCGAGCTGGCACTACGTCATTTGACGTATTCATGGGATCTGAAACGTGCTGCGTGTTACAGCGCATCTGGTGCGCACGGTCTGGGTGCGTGACGATCCCCACAATGATGCGCTATGGGTCGCGCCAGTCGGGCGTGTCGCGCGCTAAAAGAGGGCGCGCGAAAAATTTCTTAGCCCTCCGCTCGGAGCAGCGCAGCAGCATTGATGAATTATCCCGGCCGCCTACGCACGGCCTACGTCAAACAGCGTATTGCTGCATCGCCACACGAAAACTACTCTCGGTTCCAAGCTCTGCGAATAAACCGGTGCATGTCTTTGTTGAGCATCACCAGATTCGTAAGGCTCCGCAGTCCCCGTATGTCATTTTTCGAAGCGCCCAGTGTGAAAGGAACACTCTATGTCTAACGAAACAATTAAATCTGCAGGTCGTCGTAAAGCACTCATCGGTCTTGCTGCCGCTTCTGCTTTGGCTTTGCCCGGCTTTGTTTTTGCCGCGCCACCAGCAACTGCTGCGATCAACACCACCAAGCTGGCAGTGACGGATACTGAAGTCACCGTTGGTCAGTTGCATTCTGCAACCGGCACCATGGCAATTAGTGAAACCGGTTCTATTCAGGCTGAGCGTTTGGCTATTGAGCAAATCAATGCAATGGGCGGCATCCTGGGTCGCAAGATCAAGATCATTCAAGAAGACGGCGCATCAGATTGGCCGACCTTTGCTGAAAAAGCAAAGAAGCTATTAGTAAGTGATCGCGTTGCCACCATTTTTGGTTGCTGGACTTCTGCTTCGCGTAAAGCTGTCTTGCCAGTGGTAGAAAAAGAAAACGGTCTGCTCTACTACCCAACTTTCTACGAAGGCCTGGAGCAATCCAAGAACGTGATCTACACCGGTCAAGAAGCTACCCAGCAGATTTTGGCTGGCCTGGACTGGATCGTTAAAGAGAAAAAGGCCAAGACCTTCTTCCTGGTTGGCTCTGATTACATCTGGCCACGTACCTCCAACAAAATCGCACGCAAGCACATTGAAAATGTCGTTAAAGGCGAAGTCGTTGGTGAAGAGTACTACCCACTGGGTAACACGCAATTCGGTTCATTGATCAACAAGATCAAACTGAAAAAGCCAGACGTTATTTTCGTTGACATCGTTGGCGGCTCAACCGTTGCCTTCTTCAAGCAATTGAAAGCAGCTGGCGTAACGGGCAAGACACAAAAAGTACTGACCCTGTCAGTGACTGAAGATGAAATGCTCGGCATAGGCGGCGAAAACGCTGAAGGCTTTTATTCATCAATGAAGTATTTCCAATCGCTGGAAAATGAAAACAACAAGAAATTTGTTGCTGCATTCAAAGCGAAGTATGGCGCGAACTCCGTGATCGGTGACGTGACCCAGGCAGCTTACCTCGGCCCATGGCTGTGGAAAGCAGCAGTTGAAAAAGCAGGTAGCTTCGATGTCGATAAAGTTGTTGCCGCATCACCTGGCATCGAACTCAAGATCGCACCTGAAGGCTACGTCAAGCTGCATGAGAATCATCACCTCTGGTCCAAGACCCGTATTGGTGAAGTGCAGAAAAACGGCCAGTTCAAACTCATCTATGAGTCAGGTCTGATCGAACCAAATCCTTTCCCTAAGGGTTATCAGTAACCGGTAGTGCAGCAGTGTGCGGCCAGCTGGTCGCACACTGCTGGTTTTGTGCTTAGTCAGTCGTATGGTTTTTAATTATTTAGTCGATTTGTGAGTTTGTTAGTTCGCTAGTTTGATTGTTAGTTGGGTGTATTTAAGGAGTCATCATGAGCTGGTTATCTGAATTTGGCGGCATCTTAATGATGCAAGGATTTAACGGTTTGTCCGTGTTCTGCGTGCTGTTGTTAATGGCACTGGGACTGGCAATCATTTTTGGCCAGATGGGCGTGATCAATATGGCACATGGCGAGTTCCTCACCATAGGCGCGTATTCAACATATCTGCTCTCCAAGCTCACAACAGAATATGCACCGTCGTTGCAGCCGTATTATTTTTTCGGCGCGATCATCATGGCGTTCCTGGTGGCCTACGGCATAGGTTATCTGGTTGAGCGTTTGATGATCTCGCATCTGTACAAACGGCCACTCGATACGCTGCTGGCAACCTGGGGTTTATCCTTGATCATGCAGCAATCGTTTCGCTCTATCTTCGGCGCGAAAGAAGTCAGTGCAACCTTACCTGACTGGCTGATGGGTTCTTTCCAGCCGGCTGAAGGCGTTGATATTCCGTTGAACGGTTTATTCATGATGGCATTGACCATCGTATTGACCGGCGCAATTTTCGTGCTGCTGTATCGCTCACGCTGGGGTCTGCAAGTGCGCGCCACCATGCAAAATCGCATGATGAGTGGCGCAGTTGGTATTAATACCCGCAAGGTTGACCGTACCACTTTCGCACTTGGCTGCGGTGTGGCCGGTGTAGCTGGTGCGGCCTTTACCACCATCGGTTCGACTGGCCCAACTTCCGGCTCACTGTATATCGTTGACACCTTTCTCACGGTGGTGTTCGGCGGCGCGCAAAGTCTGATCGGCACCATTGTTTCTGCTTTCACGATTGCACAAGCGCAGTCAACGCTGGAATTTTTCCTGACTGGCTCCATGGCCAAAGTGCTGACTCTGTCGATTGTGATTTTGATCCTTCTGATGCGTCCGCAAGGCTTGTTCGCAACCAAGCTCCGCAAATAAACACGACACGCACAATCGAAAGGTCACATTATGAACTTCGTATTTGAAAAACTTTTGGGCGGCAGACAAGGAAGCATCGGTCTGCTGGTGTTGTGTTTCCTGTTAGTGGTGGTATTCCCGCTGGCTCTGGATCCCTTCCGACTCAACATGATCGGTAAATATTTGTCGTATGCATTCGTCGCAGTTGGTTTGGTGCTGTGCTGGGGCTACGGCGGTATCTTGTCACTCGGCCAGGGTGTTTTCTTCGGGCTAGGCGGCTATTGCATGGCGATGTTTTTAAAGCTCGAAGCATCCGACCCTATAAGCACCAAGATTCAAACAACGCCTGGGATCCCAGATTTTATGGACTGGAATCAGATTACGGAATTGCCCAATATTTGGATACCTTTTCAGAGCTTGTCGTTGACGCTGATTCTGGTGATCGCCGTACCAGTGATCCTGGCTTTCATTGTGGGCGTAGCGATGTTCAAGCGTCGTGTTGGTGATGTGTATTTCTCGATTGTCACGCAAGCCATTGCAGCGATTCTGGCCATTCTCATCATCGGCCGTCAGGGCTGGACCGGTGGCGTCAACGGCATCACCGATTTGAAAACCATGCTGGGCTGGGACATACGAACGGACGAAGCACGCATGATTTTATATTTCGTTGGTGTGGCTTTACTGGTTGCATCCATCATGTTCGGCCGCTTTGTTCTGACTTCAAAACTGGGTCGCTTGTTAGTGGCGATGCGCGATAAAGAAGAGCGCGTGCGTTTCTCGGGTTATGACGTAGCTAACTTCAAAGTATTTGTGTTTTGTGCTGCAGCGGGTATCTCGGCAATTGGTGGCGCGATGTTTACGCTGCAGGTTGGTTTCATGTCACCGTCTTTCGTCGGTATCGTGCCTTCGATTGAAATGGTGATTTACGCCGCCGTCGGTGGACGTATGTCGCTGTTGGGTGCGGTGTACGGCACGCTTTTGGTCAACTACGGCAAGACGTATTTTTCTGAAACAGTGCCGGAACTCTGGTTATTTTTGATGGGTGGTTTGTTCATCGTGGTGGTGATGTATTTCCCGAATGGTCTGGCTGGTGTGTATGAATCGCATGGCAAGAAATGGCTGGCAAAACTATTCGGCAGCAAAGCGAAATTTCTAACGTCAGACTTGGAGGAATCGAAATGAGCACCGCTGCGATTGGCATGACCAACCTGAATCGCCCCGTATTGGCGATTGAAGGCCTGACCGTTTCTTTCGATGGATTCAAGGCAGTCGATGATTTGAATTTGTATGTAGACCGCAATGAAGTGCATGTTGTCATTGGACCGAATGGCGCTGGCAAGACAACCTTGCTCGATCTGATCTGTGGCAAGACGCAAGCGACTTCAGGCAGCATACAGTTTAAAGATTTAGAGCTGACCAAGATGAGCGAACATCAGATTGTGCACGCTGGTGTAGGCCGCAAATTTCAGACACCTTCGATTTATGAAGCGCTGACCGTATTTGAAAATCTGGAGATGTCCTTTCCGCGTGGTCGTGGTGTGTTTGGCGCATTGCTATTCAAGCGCACGCAAGACGTGACGGATCGCGTGATGCAAGTGGCGGGCGATATTTTTCTCACCGACTTTTTACAGATGACAGCCGATCTGCTTTCGCACGGACAAAAGCAGTGGCTGGAAATCGGCATGTTGCTCATGCAAGAACCAGAGCTGTTGATGCTCGATGAGCCGGTTGCAGGCATGAGTGTGTCTGAACGTGAAAAAACTGCAGAGCTGTTGGCGCGTATTAGCAAAGGTCGCTCGGTGGTGGTGATTGAGCATGACATGGAATTTGTGAAATCCATCGCCAGCAAAGTCACGGTACTTCATCAGGGTAAATTGCTCGCCGCAGGCACGATGGAAGCGGTGCAGAACAATCCCAAAGTGATCGAAGTATATCTGGGTCACTAAGAAAAAATTCGGAGGTAATTATGTTCAAAGTATCAAATCTCGCATCCGGATATGGGCAGAGCCAGGTTCTGCATGACTTGAGTTTCTCGGTAGAGAAACAGGAAATCATCGCCATCATGGGTCGAAATGGCATGGGCAAGACCACGCTTTTTAAAACGCTGATGGGCATATTGCCTACCCGCGCTGGCAGCATACAAATCGCCGGCACTGAAATATCGGCGATGGAAAGTCATGACCGCGTTGCCAGTGGCATCGCTTATGTGCCGCAAGGGCGGATGATTTTTCCGAGCATGTCGGTGCTAGAAAATATACAGACGGGTTTGCCTGCATCTGCTAATGGCAAAGTGCCTGATGAGCTCTATGCGCTGTTCCCGGTACTGTATGAAATGAAGAGTCGTCGTGGCGGTAATTTGTCTGGCGGTCAGCAACAGCAGCTCGCTATTGCGCGTGCGTTGGCAACCAATCCGAAAGTGCTGCTGCTGGATGAGCCCACTGAAGGTATACAACCATCAATCATCAAAGACATCGCCAAGAGCCTGAAAGAAATTCGCAAGATGCGCGACTTGACCATCATCGTCTCTGAGCAGGTGCTGTCGTTCACGCTCGAGATCGCAGACCGTTTCTTCGTCATCGACAAAGGGCGTTTTGCTTATGAAGATACACGCGCCAATGTAGATGCGGCAACCATCAGCCGTTATTTGTCGGTGTGATTATTCTGCGCCGGCTGCTTGCAAGCGCGGCCGGTTTTTCGCCTGACTCAGCAGAGAGTAATTGACGTAGCAGGCAATCCTCAAAGGAGACGAACCAAATGATAGGTTACATGCACTACAACAAATTTGGCACCGATGGCTTTACTGATCGTGGCAAAGCCCGCACGCGTGCATCGGTGCAGACCTGCCCGGTGTGCCTGATGTCATTCAATGCTGAAGGCGGCACGCTGCCCGATGGCACCGTGTTAAAGCAAGACGACTGGATCAAGCAAGTCTGCAAATCAATTAAAGACGACACCGTTAACGGCGGCTATCAGGCCGGCTGCACTGCGGGTGCGTTTGCGCCGTTTTAAACATTAAGGAGAAACCATGCAACACTTTACGATCAAGCCGGGCAAGCGGCTCTCTGAACAAGCTGAATTAGGCCACAACCGCTGGCACCCTGATATTCCTTTCCTCTCCAAAGTCAAACCAGGCGAAGAAATCATCATCGAAACACTGGACTTCCTCGATGCTCAGATTCTGGACAATGATGATGTCTCCGACGTGCGCGATGTGGATCTCACACGCGCCCATCCATTAACCGGGCCGTTCTATGTTGAAGGCGCTGAGCCGGGCGACTTGCTCGTCATTGATCTGCTCGACATCAAGCCGATTACGCCAGTTGGATTCTCCGGCGTATTTGCCAAATCTAATGGCGGCGGATTTTTAGCAGACTACTTTCCTGATCCAGCCAAAGCGATCTGGGATTTAAAAGGTTTGTATGCGACCTCACGTCATATACCAGGCGTGCGTATCGCCGGCCTGACTCATCCGGGCTTAATGGGCTGCCTGCCATCGCATGACTTGCTGGCCGAATGGAATCGTCGCGAAGCACCGCTTGCCCGTATGGGTCTGGCCAAGCCACCGCATGCCGAGACCGCTGTATTGCGCGGTGTACAAGGCGCTGAATTTGATCGCATGGCCAAAGAAGCCGCCCGTACCGTACCGCCACGTGAACACGGCGGTAACACCGACATCAAAGATCTGTCGACTGGCACCCGCATCTTCTTCCCGGTCTACGTCAAAGGCGCTGGCTTCTCCATGGGCGACCTGCACTTTTCGCAGGGCGACGGCGAAATCGGTTTCTGTGGCGCCATTGAAATGGACGGTGCCACCCACGTAGGCTTTGATCTGATCAAAGGCGGCATGGCGAAATACAACCTGTCCGCACCGATCTTCATGCCATCCGTGGTCAAGCCGCATTACAGCAAGTATCTGACCTTCGAAGGTATCAGCGTTGAGAACGGCAAGAACTACTACCTCGATGCGACAGTGGCTTATCGTCAGGCATGCCTGAAGGCGATTGATTACCTGACCCACTTTGGTCTGACCGGCCCGCAAGCGTATATGTTGTTGACGGCTGCACCGGTAGAAGGACGTATCGGTGGCATCGTGGATATCCCTAACTGTGCGGCGACGGTATCGATACCGACAGAGATATTTGAAGTCGACATTACGCCTAAGGGCATGTTGAACGACAAGTCATATTGGGGACGTTAGTAGTTGATGTAAAAGACGGTGATGGAAATTTGCCATGCTACGTAAGTGGCATGGCAAGTGTGGCATTTTATAAAAAGATGAAGGAAGACTGACATGCCCTTATACGATATCCGTTGTACTGAATGCGATAGCATCTTTGAAAAAAGATTGTCGGTGGCGAGCTTGCATACCGATATAGATTGTCCCTATTGCGCGCAGATGATTAAGGCCGTGCCGGAAATTACCAGCTCGCGCGTAGCGATGAGTTCGGTAGAAAAATGGAAACCATCGAGCCTGGTTGAACAACTGGCTGGCAATGGCATTACCGGGCCGGGCACCAAGAAGAATGCAATGCGCTCTTCAGTGCTGCATAACTGCAAGGGTGTGCAGTGTAGTGTTTGCGAGCCTTGAGTTTGCAACCTGCTTGCAGGGTTTTTTGATGGGCGTAGAAAAAAGCTGGCACACTAGCTGCCTTAATTCATGCTTTTTTACGAGTCCGCATCATGAAAATATGTTCCGCAAAATTATTGTTCGCTGCATCTGTGCTTGTAGCGTCATCTTCACTATGCGCTGGCCCTAAGTCTGGCCAGCCCGCGCTTCCTCTGCAGCCGCTGGCTGAAAAGCCGGGGCTGTTATCTGTGCCTGGCATTTCAGGCAAGGTGTTTTACGTTCCTTCTACGCTGGACACCATTAAATGGGGCTATTTGCCTAATGCGACCGATGCACCACTGCTGACCGTGCCATCGGGTGCGACGGTGGTGTTTGATACCTTGTCACATGAAGGCTTGCTGGAAGATCAGGGCCGCGATCCGCTGAAATATTTTGCCAGTCATGGTGTGCCTGCGCAGATGGTGTTGAAAGATGCGATTGCGATTACAGGTTCTGCCACACCGCATGATTTTTCCAAAGACGGTCCGCACATTATTACCGGCCCGGTTGCGGTTGATGGTGCCGAGCCGGGCGATGTGTTGAAAGTCGATATATTGGCTGTGCAGCCGCGTGTTCCTTACGGTGTGATTTCCAATCGTCATGGCAAGGGCGCGCTGCCGGGTGAGTATCCGTTAGGTCCGAAGCCTGAAGCTGATGCAAGTGCGGCGAGTCCTGAAAAATTTCATAATGTTTCAGTCTTTACGCCGATACGCAAAAATAAAAACGGCAAGTGGGAAGCCGTGATGAAAAATTCGCGCGGCGAAGAAATCACGTTTCCGAATGTGCCCTTCATGGGTGTGATGGGCGTGGCAGCGGCCACTGATGCGCCTGTGCATTCGGTGCCGCCGGGTGTGTATGGCGGCAATATGGATATCAATGATTTGAGTGCGGGCACAACGGTATACATACCGGTGTTTGTGAAGGGCGCAAATTTTTATACGGGTGACCCGCATATGGCGCAGGGTGATGGTGAAGTGGCGCTCACGGCGTTAGAACATTCCATGCGTGCCAGCTTCAGGCTCACCTTGCTGAAAAAAGGGGATGCGCGTATTCCGTCGGCTTCGGGCTCATTGGAAAAACCATTTGGCGAAACCAAACAGCACTGGATCACGATAGGTTTACATGCAGATCTTGATGAAGCGATGAAAGATGCGGTGCGTGAATCATTACGATTCTTAACAGAGGTATTGGGCATGGAGCCCGCGCAGGCTTATGCGTATTTATCTGCGGCCACCGACTATCAGGTGTCGCAAGTGGTTGACCGTACCAAAGGCGTGCACGGCATGATACGTAAATCAGATTTTGCCAAAATTAAAAAAACACGGTGAATTCAGCTTTGATTTGATGCGGGCAAAATCGTTGCGTTGTCTGCCACAGTAAAATAAAGCCGTGTGTTCCAATTACATTCCAGCCCAACCAGAACAGCTGAGCCAGTATTTCGGCGTGGTCAGTGTGCCTGCAGATTTCAAGCCTGAGACTTATCCGGGCTATTTGGCGCCGATTATCCGTTTGGCTGAAGATGGATCCGGTGCACTCGAATGCGTGAATGCCTGCTTTGGTATGGTGCCGTCATGGGCTGAGTTGACGCTCGCGCGCCATACGTATAACGCGCGCAGTGAGACGGTGGCGGGCAAGCCATCATTTCGTCATGCTTATGCTAGGCGGCAGTTTTGTATTATTCCGGCAGCGTCTTTTTTTGAGCCCAACTATGAGAGCGGCAAGGCTGTGCGCTGGAAGCTCTCGCAGGTTAATGATGCGCCTATGGGGCTTGCCGGCATCTGGGAGTGGCGACCCAATGGTGGTCCGGATGATAGGCCGCTGGTTTCATTTTCTATGCTGACTATCAATGCTGATGCCCATACATTGATGAAACGCTTTCACAGACCGGAAGATGAAAAGCGGATGGTGGTGGTGTTAAGGCCAGATCAATATCAGGCGTGGTTGCAGTCTGCGGCAAATACGGCGCCAAATTTTTGGTTGCCCTGGCCGGCAGATTTGCTCAAGGCCGAAGCTGCGCCGCGCCCGATAGGTTCTAAGACGCCAACCAAACCAAAATTGATTAAGGCCATACCGCGAAGTAGTACTGCGCCATTGTGGCTGTCGCCTGAAGAAGAATGAGGATTGTTGAGTTCGGAGGAAAACATGGATAAAAAAAAGCCCGCTATGCAGCGGGCTTTAAATCCACTCTCATTTGGGGGAGGGCGGAGGAGACAAACGAACGATATCAATCTGCATCAAGCTTGTCTGCTTTTGTTTCGTGATGGCGATCATAAACAAAAGCTATAACGGGGAATAAAGAGGATGTCGCGGGCGTGGCGGCATTATGTCGATGCTGTGATTTGGTTTGCTAAAAAATCAATCAGTACCCGTATCCGATGCGGTATTTGTCGGTTACTGGGCAGCATGGCGTAGATACCAAGTTCGGGTAGCGCAAAATCAGTGAGAATTTCTTCAACACGTCCGCTGGCTAAATAGTCTTCAAAAATAAAATCAGGTTGGCAGGTAATACCCAAACCTTGTGCGGCGGCTTCGGTGAGTGCTTCGCCATTATTGGCATTGATGCGGGCGCGGATGGGAAAACTAACCAGATTGCCGTCGATTTCAAATTGCCATATTTGCTGATTGCCTGCGGTGGTGTAGCCCAGACATTCATGATGTGCCAGTTCAGCGGGATGTTTGGGTCTGCCATAACGGGCAAGATAATCTGGCGAGGCAATCACATGCATATTGCTGGTGCCAATTTTGCGCGCTATATCGCTGCCTTCCAGCCGGCGGGTGATGCGTATCGATAAATCCAGACCTTCTTCGATCAGGTTTGCGCGTCGGTCTGAATAATCCATGTCCAGGCTCACCTCCGGATACAGCTTGGCGAATTCCAGCAGAGGCGATGCCAATCGTTTTAGTCCAAAACTAAGCGGCAAGCTGAGACGTATTTGTCCGCGTGGTGTGAGTCGTTCTTCGGCTATGCCGGTTTCTGCGGCTTCAACCAGGTTGAGTATGACGCGGCATTTTTCCAGATAGGCGGTACCGGCCGAGGTTAGGGTGAGCCGTCGTGTGCTGCGCGCCATGAGCTTGACGCCGAGGTGGGTTTCGAGCGCGGCGATCTGGCGCGTCACCACCGAGCGGGCAACGTTGAGCTGCAGCGCCACGGCTGAAAAACTGTTTAATTCTGCGACCCGAACAAACAGGCGCATCGCATGTAATCTGTCCATTGTTGCGTTCTACGCAATAAATATTTGCTTATTGTCCCCTATTTCAGATCAAAAGACCCGGTTACAGTGCGGTCATAGAAAACAAGGAGTCATTGGTGAACCAATCCATGAATCAAATTTTGCCTATACTTTTTGTGCCACATGGCGCCCCGACTTTTGCGCTGCGCCCGGGCGCAGCAGGTGCGGCGATTGCCGCTGCTGCAAAAAATTTGCCGCTGCCACGCGCCATTATTATTGTCAGTCCGCATTGGGATACGGCTGTGCCGACGGTCGGATCTGCCGAGAGGCTCGAGACGATTCATGATTTCAGCGGGTTTCCAGCTGAGCTTTATAGCCTGCAATACCCGGCCACAGGTTGCCCTGAGGCAGCGCAGGTTGTTGCCGCAGCGATTACGGCGGCTGGTTTGCCTGTGGAGTTTGAGCCTGCGCGCGGACTGGATCATGGCGCCTGGGTGCCGCTACGCATGATGTTTCCGGATGCGGATGTGCCGGTGATTCCGCTTTCATTGCAAAGCCAAGGCGGGCCGCAACAGGCATATAAGCTGGGCCAGGCCTTAGCGCCACTGGCGGCGCAAGGATTTTTGATCATCGCCTCCGGCAATATCACGCACAACCTGCAAGATTATTTTGTGGCCAGCCGCAATGGCGGGCAAACACCGGCGTATGTGCGCGAGTTTTCAGATTGGATGGCGGATCACTTGGCTGGTGGTGATATTGCCGAGATGCTGAATTATCGGCAGCAAGCGCCGCATGCCGTTCGCGCGCATCCGTCGGATGAACATTTACTGCCGCTTTATCTCGCGCTTGGCGCTGCGGGCAGCGGCGCAAAAGTACAGCGACTCCATGCAGGTATTGATGATTATGTGATTGCCATGGATGCGTATAAATTTTTACCGCAAGCAGTGGCGAATTCGCTATTTAATTTAACGAAATGATGATGAAACAATTTCTCTTTAAACTCTCGTTAACGGTTGTTGCTGCCTTGTCTGTCGCATCTGCCTCGGCTGTTTATGCGGTTGAGTACAACCAAGTTCAAGTTGTGAAAAGCAGCGTGACTTTTCAATACAAGCAGATGGGCGTGTCTATGGATGGCAAATTTAAAAAATTTGCAGCGCAATTGAGTTTTGATCCTGAGCAGTCTGCCAAGGCGAAAGCCAGTATGGACATTGAGTTGTCCAGCATAGATACCGGCTCTGGTGAGGCCAATGATGAAGTCTCGGGCAAGGCATGGTTCAACACAAAAGCGTTTCCGGTTGCACGCTTTGTCGCGGGTAGTGTGAAGACGCTGGGTGGTAATCGTTATGAAATTCCCGGCAAGCTTTCCATCAAGGGTCAGACACAAGATATCGTTGTGCCTGCAACCTTTACACCACAAGGTAAGAGCGGCGTGTTTGATGGTAGTTTCACTATACGTCGCGGTGATTTTAATATTGGTGAGGGCGCATGGTCCAAATTCGATATTGTCGCCAATGACATCGTCGTCAAGTTTCGCATTACTGCCACTTCCGGCAAATAACCCCCCAACCTAGCTTTTTAATCAGGAGATTTAACTTGAAAAAATTTACGCAATTAACAGCCGCATTAATTTTCGCCGCCGCTTCTACCGCAGCACTGGCCGCACCAGAAACCTATACGGTTGATGGTAGCCATACGTTTCCACGTTTCTCATATAGCCATCTGGGATATTCGACCCAATTGTCACGCTTTAACGCGACCACTGGCACCGTCGTTTTTGATGCCGCTGCAAAAACCGGTTCGGTAGATATTGTCATTGATGCGAAATCAGTGGATACGGGTTCAACGCTGTTTAATGAACATATACAAGGCGAAGATTTTCTTGATACCGCTAAATTTCCAACGGCGACGTTCAAATCCACCAAGGTGATTTTCAAAGGTGCCAAGCCATCGAAAATTCAAGGTGATTTAACCATCAAAGGCGTGACCAAAGCAGTGACGCTGACTGTGACTTCTTTCCAGGCGATGCCACATCCTATGCAAAAGAAAGATGCAATAGGCGCGAATGCTTTTACTATTATTAAGCGTTCAGAATTTAATGCAGGTAAATATGCACCGTATGTTGGTGACGAAGTCCGTATTGATATTGCGCTGGAAGCGATCAAGCAATAATTTGTCTGAGTATGAAAATAGCCGCCAGTGTGAATTGGCGGCTATTTTTTTTGCTATGAATTTAGTACTGCGCAATCTAATCAGCAACCTGTATCGTTCATGCTGCCATCAGGCATAGTGGTATTGCAAAACTTCCCCTCTTCCAGTTTTACGCCATCTAGTTTCGCACCTTTGAGTATCGCGCCTTTTAAATTCGCACCGGTTAAAACTGCATTAGTAAGATTGGCATCGGTCAGATTGGTTTCGCGTAAATAAGCGTTGGAAAAATTCGCGCCTTTTAAATTCGCACCAGACAAATCTGTTTTTCTCAGATTGGCGCTTTCAAAATTTGTATGCAGGGTACGCTTCTCTAACGGACGTTCAGATAAATCAGCCTTGGACATGTTTGCACCAGACAGATTGGCGTTTTGAAAATCTGCGCCGCGCATATCTTTGCCCGCCAGTGCTGCGCTGGTGAGGTCGCAATATTTACATGCGTTGGTGGTCATGAAGGTTTCAAGCTTGGCGGGATCAGCTGCGATGCTTGATCCTGTGGCGAAAAATAAGATGATTAAGGCGCTTAACTGCTGCACTGGGATTTTGCTGAAATACGATGCTGACACGATGGTGTTCTCCTGTCTGAAATGAGATTTGGTATAAATGATAAGCAATGATAATAGAAAAGTTAACGGTGTCCCTTGGAGCCCTATTTGTATGGTTATTTTCCTATACAAAACCGACCAAATATCACGCCCAGTAAATCATCGGATGTGAATTCGCCGGTGATGCTGTTGAGCCGTTCCTGCGTGAGCCGCAATTCTTCAGCAAATAAATCTAATGCCTGATCACTTTGATCAGCAAGTTCTGCCGCAGTTTGCAGATGGGCGCGTGCTGCCTGCAAGGCGAGTAAATGGCGTTCACGTGCCAAATAAATAGATTCACCGGTTTGCTCCCAGCCTGCGATGCGTAATAATTCTTTACGTAATAAATCCATGCCTGTTTTTTCAGCAGCAGACAAATAAATATGCGTTGCATCAGTTAGTGTTTCTGCTGTGGCTTTATGGCCGGACAAATCAATTTTGTTCCAGATGCGCAGTATGGGCACGCCATCAGGAAAGCGGGCAATGATGGCGTCATCGCCGCGCGTGGGGCCGCGGCTGGCGTCGAGTATGTGCATAACAACATCCGCATCTTCTACCGCTGCCCAAGTGCGCGCGATGCCGATACGTTCGACTTCATCCTGCGCCTCTTCCACATCACGTATGCCGGCTGTATCAATGATGTTGATGGGTATGCCTTCTACATGTATGGTTTCGGTGATCTTGTCGCGTGTGGTACCGGCGATGGCTGTAACGATGGCGACATCAGCGCCCGCTAATGCATTCAACAGTGAGCTTTTGCCCACATTCGGCTGACCAGCCAACACAACTTTCAAGCCATCGCGCAGTATCGCGCCCTGTGATGCTTGCGAAAATACGAGTTCAAGTGCGGTGCGTATGGCGAGTAATTGACCACGCGCATTGGATTTTTCAAGGAACTCGATTTCTTCTTCCGGAAAATCCAGCGTGGCCTCAACCAGCATGCGTAAATCAATCACCTGCCTGACCAGGGCGTGTATGGTTTGCGAGAACAACCCAGACAAGGATTGCGTTGCCAGTTTTGCTGCCGCTTCGGTAGAGGCCTCAATCAGGTCGGATACGGCTTCTGCCTGTGCCAGATCGAGCTTGTCATTCAAGAATGCGCGGTAGGTGAATTCACCAGGGTTGGCCAGTCGCAAATCCATGCCTTGCCCGGCTTCTAAGCATCGATTTAGCAGCATGTGCATGACCACTGGCCCGCCATGACCTTGTAGCTCCAGCACTTCTTCGCCTGTGTAGGAATGCGGTGCGTTGAAATAAATGGCTAGTCCGCTATCGATGACGCTGCCGTCTGTGCGCACAAAATCCAGATACGTGGCATGGCGTGGTTTCAGCATCAGTGGTTTTGCTTCTGCGCTCTCAGCGGTGCGGCAGATTGCTTGCGCCAGTGGCATCAGATTTTTACCGGAGATGCGTACGACGCCTATGCCACCACGACCAGGCGCTGTCGCAATTGCGGCAATTGGGGAAGAATCGAGTTTCATAGCGCAATTTTAGCCGGAATAAAAAAAAGTCCGCGGACTGGGTAGTCGCGGACCTTAAAAGCGTTACTGCTGGCGATGTTTTAAATCACGCTTTTGCGTCTGTAAATTTTTTCGTAATAGCCCACTGCTGTGCAATCGACAAGATGTTATTGACGACCCAGTAGAGCACGAGTCCAGCCGGGAAGAAGAAGAACATCACCGAGAAAGCGATAGGCATGAACATCATGACCTTGGCTTGTATAGGATCTGGCGGTGTCGGATTGAGTTTGGTCTGTATGAACATGGATACAGCCATGATCACGGGCAGGATATAAAACGGATCTGGCGTTGAGAGATCTTGTATCCAGCCTAGCCATGGCGCATTGCGCATTTCTACGCTGGCGAGCAAAACCCAGTAGAGCGCAATAAATACCGGGATCTGAACCACGATAGGCAGACAGCCGCCCAGCGGATTGATTTTCTCGGTTTTATAAAGCTCCATCATGGCCGCGTTCATCTTCTGTGCGTCACCTTTATGGCGTTCACGGATGGCCGTCATTTTTGGTGTGACCAGTTTCATTTTGGCCATGCTGCGATAGCTTGCCGCCGACAGTGGGAAGAATGCGAGCTTAATCAGAATGGTGAGAACAATAATGGTCCAGCCCCAGTTGCCCAGTATCTGATGAATTTGCTCCATCAGCCAGAATATGGGTTTGGCGATAATGGTCAGCCAGCCATAGTCTTTGACTAGATCAAAGTCGGTCGCGAATTTTTCCAGATTGCTCGATTCTTGTGGACCAGCGAAAATTTTTCCGCTTTGTTCCGCATTCGCTCCGGGAGCGATGCTGCCCAGCTTCATGATTGCGCCAACAGCATAAAGATTGGCGTCAGCTATTTTCTTGGTGAACAGCTCGCGCGGTGTCTTGCCATCAGGCTGATAAGCAGACACGAAGTAATGCTGCACCATAGCGATCCAGCCATTGTCGCCTACAGCATTGGGTGGATTCTTGGCTTTGGCGATATCTTCGAATGAAACTTTACGGAATTTTTCAATATCAGTGTAAACAGCAGGACCATTGAAGGTGCTGTAGAACATGGAGTCGCCTTCGAGTTTGCTGTCGTCTCTTACTAGCTGCAAATAGACCGAAGGTGTGATGCTGGCATCTGTTGCGTTGAGTATTTCATGCTTGATATCGATGGCATACTCGCCGCGTTTGAAGACATAGGTTTTAGTTAACTTTACGCCATTTAATTCGGCCTCCAAAATAACACTGACGCTGCTACCGCTATCGAGTGTACGTGTGCCAGGCCGGGCTGTGAAAATCGAGCGATGGTTAGGAAATGCCCCGCCTATGAGACCGCTTTGCGCTACGTAAGTGCGAACACCGCCGGTTTCCATTAGCACGACATTTTTAGTCGGGTCATTGGCGTCTTGGTGTTTTAGCAGTTCCAGCCTCACCAGTTCACCGCCAGCAGTACTGATTTCTGCTTTGACCAGATCGGTTGTTACGGTAATGACCTCAGCTTGCGATGCTGGTGTTGCAGGTCCGGCTGGAACCTGGCTGGCCTCGGCAACGGCAGGCTTGGCAGAGGATTGTGGAATGTCTGCATTAACTGACCCAGTTGTTGCCTGTGACGGCGCTTGCTGCTTGGCTGCATCAGGTGCAAATAGCGATGGACCGCCGTTATAACGCGTCCATGCATCCCATAACATCAGCAAAGATAGTGAGAAAACTACCCAGAGTACAGTGCGTTTGATATCCATAAAGTGTTTGCTCGGTGATCAGTAATCAGTAATTCAGGAATGATGCTGACGTTTCCCGGTTGATTCGGGAAATGCAACGGAAGAAGTTTTTGGTGGCACATTATCTACGCCACCCGCATGCCATGGGTGACATTTACATAAACGCCTGCCTGCGAGCAGTATGCCTTTGCCAGCGCCATGTGTAGCAATAGCTTCATGAGCATAGTCAGAGCAGCTGGGATAAAAGCGGCAGTTTTGTCCCAACAGCGGGCTGATGGCGAGCTTATATAGTTTAATTAAAAGAAGCAGCAGAACTTTCATTGCGGCCGACCGGAAAATTGAGATCCCAATAACGTAGCTAGCTCTGCAGCTATGCGCAGTTTTAGCGTTCGCGAACTAGCCGTTTGCGATTTTGGGGCCAGAGGTTTGTTCAATCTCACGATGCAATCGAGTGCAGGAAGTTCTGCCTTGCGAAATAACTCTCGCGCAAGACGTTTAATCATGTTGCGCGTGACGGCCCGAGGCGCAAGCCGCTTGGCGACAACGACACCTAAGCGGGCATGGGTCAGACTATTTGGGCGGACATACAGCATGAAATTGTCTGTTCGATACGCAGGCCGCAAACGAAAAACGGATGAAAATTCACCCGTTTTTACGATACGCCTGCGTCTGTCGTAGTCTTTCGGACGTTCGCCGGTCAAGCCAGCAGGCAAGGACGGTTAGTCCGCTTAGGCGGCAAGACGTTTGCGGCCTTTGGCGCGGCGCGCATTCAGAACAGCGCGACCACCGCGGGTAGCCATGCGTGCACGAAAGCCGTGGGTGCGCTTGCGACGAACAACGGAGGGTTGGTAAGTACGTTTCATTATAGGTCTCGCAAATCAGCAGAAATTCAGTAAAAAACCGGAAAAAGCGGCATCGGAAGCGCCGTTTATGCAAGACGCACCCGCTAAGCGCAGTGAACCCTGGATTAGACAGTATTTTCTGTATATCTGTCAATTAGTTAGCGGTTAAAACCCTGGGAATAATATATTTATTGCGTATTAAGTGGTTAAAGACAAGAGACTTTAAGGGGGTTCGTGCCAATTTTTTACGCAGGGCGTTATGAATCAATGGGTTACCGATGTTAATGTTGGCGGCAGAATTTAAGTTTCTGTTTTTGAAAGATTATTCTGTAGAATTTAGCCCGCTGCCTGTGGATAACTTTGCCCGGCCAGAGTAAAATGCATCACTTAGCGGCGCAAATTTATATATCGCCTCCGCTCCCAATATAAGAATACCGAGTGCGCACTTTCATTGCGGCTCAACACCTGAAAAAAGCATGGAAGAATTCTGGCAGACCTGCTCCTCTCGTTTGGAGCAGGAACTGACGCCCCAACAATTTAGTGCATGGATCAAGCCACTCGCGCCTCTCGATTTTGAGGACGGACGGCTGCGTATTACTGCGCCCAATCGCTTTAAGCTTGATTGGGTAAAAACCCAGTTTGCAGCCCGCATTACCAATATTGCGGCAGAATTCTGGCAGGCGCCGATAGATGTGCAGTTTGTGCTGGATCCACGCGGTGGCGTAAAAAAATTGCAGGCCAGCCCAACGCCTTTAACCAACTCCGGATCCGGCTCTGATCTGGGCGCGCCCATCAGACTGCCCGAACAAGCAGAAGAAAATAATCCGCAGCGCGATCAGAGTCGCATCAATGTTGCGCTGACGTTTGATAGTTTTGTAACCGGTAAGGCAAATCAGTTGGCGCGCGCCGCCGCGATTCAGGTTGCCAGCAATCCCGGGAGCTCATATAACCCGCTGTTTTTATATGGCGGCGTAGGCCTTGGTAAAACCCATCTGATACATGCTATCGGCAACCAGGTACTGGCAGACAATCCTGCCGTCAAGATTCGATATATTCATGCGGAACAATATGTGCGTGATGTGGTGACTGCCTATCAGCGCAAAGGTTTTGATGATTTCAAGCGCTATTACCATTCGCTGGATTTGCTGCTGATCGATGATATTCAGTTTTTTGGCGGGAAAAGCCGTACGCAAGAAGAATTTTTCTATGCCTTTGAAGCGCTAATCGCAGCCAAGAAGCAAATCATTATTACCAGCGACACCTATCCCAAAGAAATCACGGGCATGGATGACCGGCTGATTTCTAGGTTTGATTCCGGGCTGACGGTAGCCGTCGAGCCGCCTGAGCTGGAAATGCGGGTGGCTATTCTGTTGAAAAAAGCGGTACAGGAAGGCACAGCACTATCTGACGATGTGGCTTTTTTTGTGGCCAAGCATTTGCGCTCGAACGTGCGCGAGCTCGAAGGTGCGCTGCGCAAAATTCTGGCTTACTCGCGTTTTCATGGCAAAGACATCACGATAGATTTGGTCAAGGATGCGCTGAAAGATTTATTGTCAGTACAGAATCGGCAAATTTCAGTCGAGAATATACAAAAAACCGTCGCTGATTTTTTCAATATTAAAATCGCCGACATGTATTCGAAAAAACGCCCAGCCAATATTGCCAGACCAAGGCAGATTGCCATGTATCTGGCCAAGGAGCTGACACAAAAAAGTCTGCCCGAGATAGGCGAATTATTTGGCGGTCGTGATCACACTACGGTTTTACATGCAGTCCGCAAGATCGCCGCAGACCGCAGCAAAAATCCGGAATGTAATCATGAGCTGCATGTTTTAGAGCAAACCCTGAAGGGCTGACATCAGTCGGCATGAAGTGCGCAGCAAAAAGAAAAAGAAAGATTTTGAGATTTTCAGTCTAAAAGTGTTCTGCGAAAGGAAAACACTATGCAATTAGTAAAGACCAACCGAGATGCATTATTGCGACCTCTGCAAGTTGTGAGCGGTATTGTCGAGCGTCGGCATACGTTGCCGATTCTGGCCAATATCCTCATCCGCAAAGATGGCGAAAATGTGAGTTTTTTGTCGACAGATATCGAAGTGCAGATCAGCACGAACGCAGCAATCGGTTCCGGCGCAGATGTAACTGCCACGACGGTAGCTGCGCGTAAGCTGTTGGATATTTTGCGCGCACTGCCCGACTCACAAGATGTGTCGCTCTCGCTATCTAACAAGCGCCTGACGGTTCAGTCCGGAAAGTCACGCTTTGCATTGCAAACGCTGGCAGCAGAAGAATTCCCGACTGTGGCCGCTGCGGAGCATTACAACACGCACGTGAGCTTGCCGCAGAAGACGCTCAAGCATCTTTTTAACATGGTGCACTTCTCCATGGCGCAACAAGACATACGCTATTACCTCAATGGCTTGTTATTGGTGGTAGAGGGGAAAAATGTCATTGCTGTTGCCACTGATGGTCACAGGCTTGCGTTTTCACAGATAGAAACGGATCAGCAATTCACGCGTCAGGAAGTCATTATTCCGCGCAAAACCATTATTGAATTGCAGCGCCTGCTTGAAGATAATGATGATCCGGTAGAGCTGCAGATTGCTACCAATCAGGTGAAATTCAGTTTTTCTAATATTGAGCTAATTTCTAAGCTGGTTGAAGGAAAATTCCCTGACTACACACGGGTCATACCTAAGGGTTATAAAAATAATTTCACTTTAAATCGTGATTTGTTGCTGCGCTCCCTACAGCGTACCGCGATCATGACATCAGATAAATTCAAGGGCGTGCGTTGCATCATTGCGCCGGGCAGCCTGAAGATTAGTTCGACTAACGCGGATCAGGAAGAAGCGGTCGAAGAACTCGAAATCGATTACGGTGGAGATAGCGTCGATATCGGATTTAACGTCAGTTATTTACTCGATGTACTCAATAACCTGAAGTGCGACAGCATCAACATCGCACTGGGCGACGCTAATTCATCAGCATTAATCACCATTCCTGAAGACGGTGATTTTAAATACGTCGTCATGCCTATGCGTATTTGATGACCTTAGTCATCGCACTGCATCAGAAGGAGCCGGTTGGCTCCTTCGCTTTATATTTTGAAGTAGAGATTTTTTTGTTTTGAATTTTCGAAGGTAGCCATGTCTGCAATTCCATCAGAAAACGCCAGCGCATCCAATCAGTACGGAGCATCATCCATTCAGATTCTTGAGGGCCTCGAAGCCGTGCGTAAGCGCCCGGGCATGTATATCGGTGACACATCCGATGGCACCGGTTTGCATCAACTGGTATTTGAAGTGCTGGACAATTCTATAGATGAATCATTGGCCGGGCATTGCACAGAGATACACGTGACGATTCATTCGGATAATTCAATTTCCATTACAGATAATGGTCGCGGCATACCAACTGGCATCAAATGGGATGACAAGCACGAGCCCAAGCGCAGTGCAGCTGAAATTGTCATGACAGAACTGCATGCGGGCGGTAAATTTGACCAGAACTCTTATAAAGTTTCGGGCGGCTTGCATGGCGTGGGCGTTTCTTGTGTCAATGCACTGTCTAAATTGCTTAAGCTGACGGTTCGTCGTGATGGTAAGCAGCATTACATGGAGTTTGTGCGGGGCGTTCCACAAAACCGTTTAATTGAAACGCAGGACGGTAAAGAATTTTCACCGATCAAGGTCACAGGTGACACCGACAAGCGCGGCACCGAAGTCCATTTCTGGGCAGATGAAGAAATTTTTTCTCATGTTGAATTTCACTATGAAATTCTCGCCAAGCGTATACGCGAACTATCTTTCTTGAATAATGGCGTACACATTAAGCTGACAGATCAGCGTTCCGGCAAAGAAGAAGATTTCGCTTTCGAAGGCGGCACGCGTGGCTTCGTTGAATACATCAATAAAAACAAGAGCGTATTGCATCCGACAATTTTTCAGGCTACTGGCGAAAAAATGTCTGACCAAAATACTTTAATCAGCGTTGATGTATCGATGCAATGGAATGATGCTTACAACGAGCAGGTACTGTGCTTTACCAATAATATTCCGCAGCGCGATGGTGGCTCACATCTGACCGGTTTGCGTGCGGCAATGACGCGTGTGATTAATAAATATATTGATGAGCATGACTTTGCCAAGAAGGCCAAAGTTGAAATATCGGGTGACGATATGCGCGAAGGCCTGACCTGTGTGTTGTCAGTAAAAGTGCCAGAGCCGAAATTTAGTTCGCAAACTAAAGACAAGTTAGTGTCATCTGAAGTGCGCGGGCCGGTGGAAGAGATCGTTGCCAAGACACTGACCGAGTATTTATTAGAGCGCCCCAATGACGCAAAGATAATCTGCTCCAAGATTGTTGATGCAGCACGTGCACGTGAAGCAGCGCGTAAAGCGCGCGAACTGACACGTCGCAAGGGCATCATGGATGGATTGGGCTTGTCAGCCAAATTGGCGGATTGCCAGGAAAAAGATCCGGCGCTGTGCGAACTGTATATCGTCGAGGGCGACTCCGCGGGCGGTTCAGCCAAGCAGGGACGTGATCGTAAATTTCAGGCCATCTTGCCATTGCGCGGCAAAGTATTAAACGTGGAAAAAGCGCGCTTTGAAAAAATGCTTTCGTCTGAGCAGATCACGACGCTGATTGCCACACTCGGTACCTCTATCGGTGCCGATGAATTCAATATTGAAAAGCTGCGTTATCACCGCATCATTATCATGACGGATGCCGACGTCGACGGCGCGCATATACGCACCTTGCTTCTGACGCTGTTGTATCGTCAGATGCCACTATTGGTTGAACGCGGCCATGTGTATATCGCGCAACCACCACTGTACAAAGTTAAACATGGACGCGATGAGCGCTATCTGAAAGATGATATAGAAGAAGCAAGCTATATGATGCAGATCGCACTCAATGATGCAGAGCTTGTTCCTTCAGAAAATGCTACGCCGATTTCAGGTGATGCACTTTCTGAATTGGTTCGTAAATACAATACGGCAAATGCGATCATTCGTCGTTTGTCGCGTGCAATTGATCATGCGGCACTTACTGCAATCATGACGGGCGTAATTCTTGAGCTTAACGACACAGCATCAGCGGAACAATCAGCCATCAATATGGCAAAAGCGATTAATGATCCTGCCATAGAGGTGGTGGCGAGTTCGGATGAACTCTCAGATAAGCATCTGCTGCGTATACAACGCCGCATTCATGGTAACTTGAAGATCACTGTGATTGATGCTGATTTTGTTAATGGCCCGGACTATGCGGTATTGGCTGAAGCGGCAGCGACCTTCAAGGGGCTGATTGCGCCTGGCGCGCTAGTGCGACGCGGTACTGGTGAAAAAATACGTGAATCTGCTATCCCCGATTTTCATCATGCGATGGCTTGGTTACGCGAAGAAGCCGAGCGCGGCGTTTCTAAGCAGCGCTATAAAGGATTGGGCGAGATGAATCCGGAGCAGTTGTGGGAAACCACCATGGATCCTAAAGTCAGGCGTTTGTTGAAAGTGCAGATTGATGATGCAATTGCTGCAGACCAGATCTTTACAACACTAATGGGCGATGATGTCGAGCCGCGGCGTGCGTTCATTGAGCTTAATGCCTTAGC
>CAIVDH010000109.1 GCA_903904635.1 uncultured Burkholderiales bacterium
GATTCATCGAAAAGCCCAGTAACGCTGGGCTTTTTGTCTTTTAAGCTCCAACGCGCTTCACTACCATCCAGATTCTGGTGCGGGTAAAAATGAGGGTGAAAAATCGGTTTACCCGCAACCAGCAGAATTTTTACCCTCATCTGGAGGTGAAATGCTTACTGCACCCTCGCCCGCTGCATAGCGAGCATTTTTTTGACGCAACAAGCGATGGCCCTCCGGCCTTCGCCTTAAGGATTCGAAACCTCAGCTTGAACCCTGGTCCACGATGCGTAATCCTTGGCCATCGATATCCTTGGAAAGCTACGAAGGGCACATGACTTTGCCTCAATAGGGCAAGCAAAAATGCTCGTGAATGAATTGGCAGGGCGCTTGCAGACCCGCGTGTCACCCTCCATTACGCTAGCCGATTTCCCAGTTGCGAACGATAGGGTGGTATTGAGCACCGCTGCAAGCACTGCCTCTTATGCCACAAATGTTGTGTGAGCCCCACCTACAACAGCTTTACAATAGCCATCCTTACTTATGGTGGCGTTCATGTCTGATTCAATCCGTCTTGCAAAACGCGTTGCAGAACTCTTCAATTGTTCCCGTGGAGAGGCGATTCTGTATATCGAAGGGGCTGGCGTCACGGTAGACGGCATTGTTGTCGAAGAACCTGGCTTTCGGGTCACTGGGCAGGAGCAGATCGCCTTACTACCGGGCGCTGATCTGACGCCGATTGAAGACGTCACCATCCTGCTGCATAAGCCAGCTGGCATGTCGGTGGCGGATGTGGCCGAGCTGATTGTGGCCGAAAATCAGGCGGTGGAAGACCGTTCAGGTTTGCGTTTTCTGAAACGCCATCTGAAAGAATTGGTCATGCTTGATCCGCTGGAAAATGCTGCCAGTGGCCTGCTGGTCTTTACGCAAGACTGGCGCGTCAAGCGCAAGCTGGTTGATGATTTGTCCCGCGTAGAGCAGGAGTTTGTGGTCGAGGTCAGCGGTCAGATTATTGAAGATGGTCTGCAGCTTCTGAACCAGAGCATCAACTTCAATGGCAAACCCTCTGCGCCGGCCAAGGTCAGCTGGCAAAATGAAACGCGTCTGCGCTTCGCACGCAAAGAACTATCTCCAAGGCTGATCACGCTGCTTTGCGCAAGGGTAGGGCTGTCCGTCGTATCCATCAAGCGCATACGGATAGGCCGCATACCAATGGCAGCACTGGCCGTTGGTCAATGGCGCTATCTGATGGGATATGAAAAGTTATGAACAGCTGTTCAATTAGTTTAAGTATTGCAGTCTTAAAAAAATCCTAGCATGCTCAAGTCGTCTTAAGTTTGGTTCGAACTATGAATCGATTAATTCAAAAGATTCCTTAAAAAACGTAATCGGACAACTATTTAATTTAACTATCTCTCATGTTCTCGCAGAGGTACTCAAAAGGCTCGTTTTACGCACTTATATCGGTACTTGGCTGGCCAAGCAAAGAGCGATTATGGCTGTTAAGGAACCACGTATCCATTTTGCCCTTGCCCTTAACTTCAATGGCGCCGCGTTTTTCGAGCAGAAATAATTCACCTAACTGCAGGCGCGTCGAGTCTGTGATTTGAATTCGTCCTGCGACCCCAAGCGATTCCATGCGACTGGCCGTATTCACCACATCGCCCCAGAGGTCATAGACAAATTTATGCTTGCCGATAACGCCAGCAACCGCCGCGCCAGTGCTTATGCCAATTCGTATGTTCAGTTGGTAATCGCTTTGCTCGTTAAAACGATCCATCGCTTCCAGCATGTCCAAAGCCATGTTTGCTGCTCGTTCGGCGTGATTGAACACCGGAATAGGCAGCCCGGCAGCCGCCATGTAGGAATCGCCGATAGTTTTAATTTTCTCTAAGCCCCAATGGCCAGCAATATTGTCAAAGCGGAAGAAGACATCATTAAGTACATTGATTAACACCGCCGCACTAACGCCCTCTGAAAATTTCGTAAAACCTACTATGTCCGCAAACAGTACCGTCACATCCGGAAAGCTATCAGCAATAATATCTGAAAAATTATCGGTCATAACTTCAGGCCGTCCTTTTAATCGCTCGACAATAGCCTGAGGCAGCACATTGTGCAGCAGTCGTTCCGACACTTTTTGTTCCGCTACAACTTGCTTGTAGAGTTTTTTTGTTTCTGAATGCAATAAGCGTACTTCCAGCAAATTCTGAACGCGCACCAAAACCTCGGCGAGATCGAAAGGTTTGCTAACGAAATCTTTCGCCCCAGCTTTCAAAGCACGCAGCTTTTCATCCGGTTGAGCAGTGATGACGAGAACAGGAAGATAGCTTTCCGTTTCGATTTCTTTAAGACCCTCCATCACTTGGAATCCACTAAGGTCGGGCATTTGAAGATCAAGCAGAATTAAGTCGTAATGGTTTTTGCGATGCAGATCACAAACATCAAGAGGATTTTGTGTGGACGTGATGGATATATAACCAGCGCTACGCAGCAAGCGCTCGAGCAGCAGCA
>CAIVDH010000110.1 GCA_903904635.1 uncultured Burkholderiales bacterium
AGCGCACTGATACTCTGTTTTTTGCGACACTTGTCGGAAGAAGAGGCCTTTGCCACGCTAGAGCAAGCCCTGCCGCACAGGGATAAATTCATAGGCGTAGGGCTGGATTCTTCAGAGCAGGGCCATCCACCTGAAAAATTTTCCCGTGTTTTTGCGCGCTGCCGCGAGCTGGGCTTGCGCATCGTCGCGCATGCTGGTGAGGAAGGGCCGCCGGCTTACATTAGTGATGCTCTAGATCTGCTAAAAGCCGAGCGCATTGATCATGGCGTGCGCTGCATGGAAGACGCTGCATTAGTTGCGCGTCTGGTGCAAGAAAAAATACCACTCACGGTGTGCCCGCTTTCCAATATCAAACTGCGTGTCTTTGATCGCCTGCAAGATCATAATCTGCTCGCGCTACTCGATGCTGGTATTGTTGCCACGGTTAATTCTGACGATCCTGCCTACTTTGGCGGCTATATCAATCAGAATTTTTTACAGTGCTGCGATGCCTTACCCTTGACTCGCGCACATGCTCATGCTTTAGCCCGCAATAGTTTTACCGCCGCGTTTATTGATGATGCAAAACGTCAGCAATACCTCAATGAAGTAGAACAGTTTTTCGCGACGCATTGATGCAGCCATCTTTATCTTCTGTTTTTTCTGCGCGCATTTTCACCCAAGCCTGGCGCATGACGCTGCGCGACTGGCGTGCAGGTGAGTTGCGATTTTTATTTATCTCATTAATGGTGGCCGTTGCCGCTGTTTCATCAGTCGGGTTTCTGGTTGATCGCATGAATCAGGCGCTTACGCGTGACGCCAGCGAACTGCTCGGTGCTGATTTGGTGATACGCAGCGACTATCCAGTAAAGACTCGGTGGCGTGATCACGCCACCGAGTTAGGTCTGAATATTGCCGACACCATAGGCTTTCCCAGCATGGTTACCACCGGCAGTGGTAATCAAGAAGACTCAAGGCTGGCAGCCATTAAGGCCGTATCAGCCAACTATCCTTTGCGCGGTGCATTAAAGTTGGATGTGCAGGGTCGTTTGCAAAGCATGCGCGGCAGTCCTGCCGCCGGCACGGTATGGGTTGATGCTGCTTTTCTTACATCGCGTGATATGCAGCAAGGGCAGCGCATCAAACTGGGTGAGCAGGAATTCATCATCGCCGCTGCAATTTTGCTGGAACAAGATCGCGGTGCAGCATTCATGAATTTTGCGCCGCGCGTGATGCTGTCTGAAAAAGATCTGGCCGCAACCGGCCTTATACAAAACGGTTCGCGCGTATCGTATCGCTTGCAGCTATCGGGCAACGCTCTGGCATTGTCACGCTATCAGCGCTGGCTGGAAAATC
Source organism: uncultured Burkholderiales bacterium (assembly GCA_903904635.1). Taxonomy (GTDB): domain Bacteria; phylum Pseudomonadota; class Gammaproteobacteria; order Burkholderiales; family Burkholderiaceae_D; genus Pernthalerella. The sequence continues at coordinate 1,336 of CAIVDH010000110.1, forward strand.
AGATAAAAGAAGAGGAAGTACGCGGCGTACAAATTGAATCGCTGGAAACCGGCCGGCCTGAAATGCGTGCCACGCTGGATCGTGCCAGACAATTCCTGGCGCTGGTGAGTCTGCTCTCTGCCATGCTGGCCGCATTGGCCATCGCGATGGCAGCGCGCCGTTTTCTGGAGCGTCATCTGGATGCCTGCGCCATGCTGCGCTGTTTGGGTCTGACGCAAAATCAGCTCACTCTGATTTATCTGATTGAATTTTCTTTGATCGGTTTAATTGGTAGCCTGGCCGGCGCTGCGCTGGGTTTTGCTGCGCATTTTATTTTGTTGCAATGGCTGGGGCCATTAATGGCAACTGCATTGCCAGCAGCGGGATGGACGCCTTTGCTGCAAGCCATTGCAACCGGTTTATTACTCTTATTGGGCTTTGCCATACCGCCGGTTATGCAATTACGCAATGTGCCACATAACCGCGTGATACGTCGCGAACAAGATGCGCCCCAGGCTTTTACGCTTGCCGGCTATGCGCTGGCTATCGTATCTTTTGTGGCCTTGCTGATATGGCAGGCTGGGGACATCAAACTAGGCTTAATTACTGCTGGTGGATTTATCGCCGCCTTTGCGCTGTTTGCCTTGCTGGCCTGGCTGCTGCTTAAATCCTTGCATTTGTTGCGCCCTTTATTTAATTCCCCTATCTGGCGTTTTGCTCTCACCTCTTTAAAGCGCAGACCGGGTGCGAGCATCATGCAAATTGTTGCGCTTGCTTTAGGCTTGATGGCCTTGCTGCTTTTGACCGTAATTAGGCAAGACCTGTTGTCGGCCTGGCGGCAATCTTCACCGCCGAATGCGCCGAATCATTTCATGATCAATATTCAGCCTGAACAAAAAGACGGCATCACTCAAGAGCTAGCGGCCAATCACATCACTGATGCAAAACTTTATCCGATGATACGCGGCCGGCTGGTGCAAATTGCCGGAAGCGACATTACACCCGAAAGTTTCGCAGATGAACGTGCGCGCCGTCTGGTAGAGCGTGAATTCAATCTATCAACAATGGCTGAATTACCAGCAAAAAATATCATCACAGACGGCCAGTGGTTCAAGGTCGGAAGCAACAAACCTGAAGCATCCGTCGAGCAAGGCCTCGCAAAAACGCTGGGCATCAAGCCCGGCGACACATTACGCTTTGATGTGGCGGGAGAGCAGATAGACGCCACCGTAACGAGCTTGCGCAAACTCGACTGGGGCTCTATGCGCGTGAATTTTTTCGTGATTTTAAATCCGCCTGCAGCGACTGCTTTGCCACAAACCTGGATCACGGCATTTCGTCTGCCACCAGCTCAACAAAAACTGATTAATCAACTCGTGCGTACCTATCCTAATCTCACCATCGTTGATGTGGGCAGCATGCTAAATCAGGTGCAGCAAGTGATTAATCAAGTCATCGCTGCGGTTGAATTTTTATTTGTATTTACGCTGGTAGCCGGAATACTGGTATTGATCTCCGCCATGCTGGTGTCGCAACAAGAGCGCCAGCGTGAAGCCGGATTATTGCGCGCACTGGGTGCCACAAGAACACAGCTGGCACGTTCGCAATGGATGGAATGCGCGCTGGTTGGTGCCAGCGCTGGTGCCATGGCTGCATCCGGCGCTGCAATAGCCGGATGGATATTGGCGCGCTATGTATTTGATTTCGTCTGGACCTTAAGCCCGCTATTGTGGGTTGCCGGCATGAGCTTAGGAATCATCGCGGCACTGGCTGGTGGCTGGGCGGGTCTGCGCTCTGTTCTAACGCAAGCACCATTACAAACGCTCAGAGAAGCCTGAGCAATCTCAACGGCGAGATGCGCCGATCACCGTAAAGTTCACCACATAACTTTGACAGACTGAAAAAACACGGCAAGCAGCCAGATGTTTTTCAGGTTCTGTCATTGCATATCAGTGGAGGCGGGTGATGGCGTGGCACAAAGCAGTATTTATATCTCCTATCGTATTGCTGGTTGCCTGCACCTCGATGGCACCCGGCATACAGTTTGGAAAAGCACCAAAAACCACAGAGCAGGCCGGCACTGGTGACGTATTTAAAACTGAAATCCGGCAGATCACACCAAAACTACTGACGCAAGAACGCGAATTACGCGATCAGCAGGTAATGGAAAATATCAGCATGCTGATGCAGCCAGCAAAAGCCTATGTGATTGAGCCTGGCGATGTATTGCAGATTGTCGTCTGGGATCATCCAGAACTTTCAGCCTCCATGTTGCCCGCTGTACCCTTAGGTGCAGCGGGTGGCGCGGGTGTGGCAACGAGTCCGCTATCGCAGGCGCAATCCGGATTTGAAGTCGATCAGAGTGGCATGCTGCAATTTCCTTATGCCGGAAAAATGCAGGTTGCCGGCCTAACACCTGAGCAGGCACATGCACAGCTAACAAAAAATCTATCGCATTATTTAAAAAATCCTAAGATTTCGCTGCGCATGCTTTCCTATCGCAGCAAACGCGTTTATCTCGATGGCGAAGTCAAAGCACCGGGTGTGCAGCCTATCAACGATATACCCATGACATTGATTGAAGCCATCAACCGATCCGGTGGCATGTTACCAACTGCAGATCAGAGCCGCATCATCATCAACCGCAATGGAAAAACCTATCACGTCAATTTGCCTCTGCTGGTGCAAAAAGGTGTTGATCCCTCATCCATCATGCTGGCCAATGGCGATGTCGTGCGCGTGCTATCCAGAGATGAAAGCAAAATATTTATCTCCGGCGAGGTGACCTTGCCGCGTGCGCTCACCATGCGTAATGGCCGCTTAAGTCTAAATGAAGCATTAGGCGAATCAGGCGGCATTAATCCCGTTAGTGGCGATGCACGGCAGGTGTATGTGATACGCCGCAGTACCAAAGAATCCGTGGTCTATCAGCTAGATGCAAATGAACCCGGCGCGCTGGCAGTTGCCGAAGGATTTGAGCTCAATCCCAAGGATGTCGTGTACGTCGCCGCCACACCACTGACAAACTGGAACCGTACCATCAGCGCATTGATACCGGGTGCCTTGCCCACAGCAGTCATTGCCACCACACCGGGACGCTAACGTGATACGCAATATTCTCCTGCTATGCACCGGTAATGTATGTCGCAGCCCCATGGCCGAAGGCTTGTTGCGTGCAGCCTTGCCTACACATGAAATTTTCTCGGCTGGGCTATGCGCTTTGGATGGCGCACCGGCAGATCCTATCGCCAAAGAATTAATGTGGCAGGCCGGTGTAGATATTAGCGGCCATCGTGCGCGCAATCTTGCCTCTTGGATGATGCGCGAAGCCGATCTCATCCTGACCATGGACAGCGAACAATTACAGTATGTTGTTAGCCGCTTTCCAGCGGCAAGACAAAAACTCAAGCGCTTAGGCGAGCCTTGTGATGTGGATATTCCTGATCCCTACCGGCTGGGTTTGCCTGCTTTTTCTCATACGTTTCGTCTCATCGAATACGCAGTGAAAAAGCAGCTACCTACATTGGCGCGCCAAAATATGGCCTGTGCGCTGTACTGAAATTATTTATATTTTTTGCGAAAGCTGTACGATGATCAATCCGACTGCCCAGCCACTAGCCCTGCAAACTGACACACCACTAATATTTACGGATGACAGACAAGCTGATCTGCCAGCCTATCTCGCCATAATTATTGCGCAGCGCTGGCTCATAGCGGGCATAGCACTCGCTTTGGGGCTGGCCGGTGTTATCTATGCTTACATGGCCAAACCAGTATATGAAGCCAATCTGCTGGTGCATGTAGAAGAAAAAGGGCAGCGTGAACCTAAAAATATTTTAGGCGAAGCCGGTTCCATGATTGATTACAAAACACCAGCAGCAGCAGAAATCGAGCTGCTGCGTTCGCGCATGGTCGTGGCACAAGCAATAGATAATTTACGGCTATATATACATACCAAGCCGCAATACCTGCCCATGATAGGTAGCTGGCTGGCTAAGCTTGATCTTTCCGGCTCTGTGCCGTGGCTACGCGGCTTGGGCGGTTATGCCTGGGGAAAAGAACATATTGATATTGCTGAATTCAATTTACCCGCTGAGCTAGAAAATCATGAATTTATATTGCGCGTGCAAAAAGACGGCTGGGTAGAAGTGAGTAATACGGAAAATGATATTTTCTTTACGGGTAAAGTCGGCGAGACCATCAATCACTTAAGCAATGAAGGCACTATCCTATTGAAAGTCGCCAAACTGTATGCTTATCCCGGTACGGAATTTACCCTCACGCGCAGCTCAAGACTGGCAGCCATTGAAGGTATACAGCAGGCCTTGAGCGTCAATGAAATGGGTAAGCAATCCGGTGTACTCAGCGCTACCCTCAAAGGTGACAATGCTGTAAATGTGTATCAGCTACTCACCGAAATCAGCAAACAATACATGGCGCAAAATGGCGCACGTCGCACAGAAGAAGCCGATAAATCACTGGCCTATCTGAATCAGCGCCTGCCTGAACTCAAGCTGCAACTCGAACAAGCTGAAGCCCGCTACAACCAGTTTCGTAATACGCATGGCACAGTCGATCTGGGGGAAGAAGCTAAAATAAATTTGCAACGCTCGGCCGCTGCCAGAACGCGCCGCATTGAACTTGAACAAAAACGCACAGAGCTGCTGACCCGCTATACCGCTAACCATCCTGCAGTAGAAGGTGTCGATGCGCAATTAAGAGAAGTGGGGCGCGAAATACGCGAAGCAAATAGTCAGGTAAAAAGTCTGCCGGTATTAGAGCAGGAGTTAGTCAGACTGGCGCGCGATGTGAAAGTTAATAGCGAACTTTATGCAGCCCTGGTCTCCAGCGCGCAGCAACTACAACTCATTGCCGTTGGCAAGACCAGCAATGTAAGGTTAATAGACGCACCCATACAACCAGAACGCCCAGTATCGCCGAATCGTCCGCGCATTATTGCCATCGCATTATTTGCAGGTTTGTTTCTGGGCGTGCTGGCCGCCTTTATTAAACGCGCATTGCAAAACACGATAGACGAGCCTGAACAGGTAGAAAAAATGTTTGGCTTACCCGTTTATGCCAGCATCCCACGCAGCAAACAGGAAATATCATTTTTTGATGGGAATAATCAGCTTGCACCATTACCGCTATTAGCCAGAGTGGACAGCATGGATGTGGCAATTGAAAGCTTACGCAGCTTGCGTGCAGCCCTGCAGTTTTCCATGACGCATGCGCGCAATAATATTGTGCTCATTACCGGACCCACAACTGGTATGGGTAAATCATTTATATCGGCCAATCTTGCTGCTGTAATGGCGGCCAGTGGTAAAAAAATATTATTAATCGATGCAGATCTGCGCGATGGTCATTTGCATCGCTACTTTAATCTTCCCCGCCAAAGTGGATTATCTGATCTGTTGGCTGGCAACACCAATGGTAACGCCAGCTATGAACAACTGATCCGAAAAAATATACTGGAAAATCTGGATTTTATTTCCACGGGTAGCTTGCCACCGCATCCGTCTGAGCTGTTACTGCGACCAACATTGCAGGAGATTTTATTAAGCACGTCCAGACTTTACGACATGATAATAATCGACGCCACACCCTTACTCGCCGTAGCTGACAGTTTGATATTGGGAACCCATGCAGGCGCAATATTTTTAGTTGCGCGTGCGGGTCAGACCACTCCGGCTGATATAGCCGAATCCTTAAACCGCCTGGCCCGCGCAGGATTGTCTGCCAAAGGTGTACTGTTCAATGACATCACCATGCGCCCCAGCCGCTACGGATATGGTTATCGCTATGGAAAATTTAAGCAGCTTGGTTATACCGCACCCACGAACACGCAAAGCGACCATGCCGTAGCCTGATCATGCAAACAGCATTACGCAAGCCACATGGCTTAAAACTACAGCAAAGTATCTTCAAGGCTTATGACATACGCGGCGTATTAGGTCGCACGCTAGACGATGGTATCGCCTATCAAATCGGTCAGGCCTTCGGCGCTGCTGCATTGGCCAGGAACGAACACACCGTCATCATCGGTCGCGATGGCAGACTCTCGGGTCCGACCTTATCGGCTGCACTGGCACAAGGCCTGCAGGCCGCAGGTGTTAACGTGATTGATGTTGGTCTCGTTGCCACGCCAATGCTGTATTACGCCACCCAAGTGCTGTGCGCTGCCAGCGGCATCATGGTCACAGGCAGCCATAACCCACCTGACTATAACGGCTTCAAAATGGTGTTGGCTGGTGAAGCAATTTACGGCGAGACCATCACCGCGCTGTATCAGCGCATCGTTGATGGAAATTTCGAACAGGGTAATGGCACCTATAGCCAGCATGCGATTGATGCAGCGTATTTAGACCGTATCGTCAGCGATGTTAAACTCGCGCGCCCTATGAAAATCGCCATCGACTGCGGCAATGGTGTCGCTGGTGCGTTTGCTGGCGAACTGTATCGTCGCCTGGGTTGTGAAGTAACGGAATTATTTTGCGAAGTCGATGGTAACTTCCCCAATCATCATCCCGACCCAGCGCATCCGGAAAACCTGCAAGACTTAATCAAGGTGCTGCAAACGACCGATGCAGAAATTGGCCTCGCCTTTGATGGCGATGGCGACAGATTGGGCGTGGTTACCAAAGACGGCCAGATTATTTATCCGGATAGGCAGCTGATGCTGTTTGCCCGTGATGTACTCACCCGCCATCCGGGCGCGCCAATTTACTATGACGTCAAATGTAGCCGTCATGTCGGTGCTGTAGTGACTGCAGCCGGTGGCGTGCCTATGATGGGTAAGACCGGGCATTCGCTGGTGAAAGCGGAAATGCGCAAGACAGGCGCACCCCTGGGTGGCGAGATGAGCGGTCATGTGTTTTTCAAAGACCGCTGGTATGGCTTTGATGACGGCATGTATGCAGGCGCAAGATTGCTGGA
>CAIVDH010000111.1 GCA_903904635.1 uncultured Burkholderiales bacterium
GCATCATCGCCACCAGAGTCAGCAGACGATAACCGCGCCAGAACCATTTATCCATCCAGCGCTGCACGATAGGCACGTTGTCCGGATCTTGCTCGAGCATGAACTTGATGCACTCGATGCCCAGCGTCATGTGACGTGATTCATCAGACTGTGCAGAGAAGCCGAAGGTAACGGTAGAGAGATCGCCGTTATGCGCTGCGCCGCTCATGAATGGCACGAACAGCAAATTCGTCAGCACATATTCAAACGAGAAGCTGACAGCGGTCAGGAATTCAAACGGACCACCTGAGTAGGCATCTTCAAAGAAGCTCTTAGGTACCGACAGATACCAGAGATTATCGAACCAGTGGTTTGCGCTATGCAAGCCGTTGTAATACTTGTTGTAATGCGAGATTGCATGCGTCTCGGTCTGGAAGTGACGCAGCTCATCGACTGCCTGCATTTGTGCCGCAACACGTGCACCAGCACCAGTGAACTGACGACCTGCATGCGCAAAGCCGCGATGCGCGTAGTACTCAAGTGGTGTGACGCCTTGTATGAATAATTTCAATGCGTTGATGTAGCGCGCATCAGTCACACCAAGTTCACCATGATTTTGTGCGAACGCTTCAATCACAGCATAAAGTTTTTTCTCTTTTTCAGCCTGATACTTCCAATACGCATCCATGGTCAGACGGAATGGATCTTCCCATTTGTCCCAGTCATGAATTTTTATGCCTTCGTATTTGTCGTAAGGGAAAACCTTATCCATAGGCTGATAAGTTGTGTCCCAGTGCAGGCCGCGGGTCATGGCAGCGTAGCGCTCTTTCAGACCCAGCTTTTTCTTGTTTACCCGAGTATCCATTTGAGATCTCCTAAGTTATTTTTTACTAATATTTGTACTATTATTTATCATGCTAAATTTACTAACTTTACTATTTTTACTTTATTTACTATTTTTAAATCTGATAAAAAATTTAGAGGCCGACTGCTTCACGGTCACTCACAGGGAAATACGCAAGATGAAGAATAGCAGGATCTTCACGAAGCTTCCCGGGCTCACCGTCATAGGAGACTCGGCCCCTGGACATAACATAAACATGGTTGGCCAAAGCCAGGGCAAGCTGGGTAAATTGCTCAATCAATAACACGCCGATGCCGCTGGCTGCGATGCGGCGTATCACCGGCACCAAGCGCGCAACTATGGTCGGCGCCAGTCCGAATGAGAGTTCATCAATCACCAGAAAACGCGGCGTAACAATCAGTGCCTGCGCCAGTGCCACCATTTGCTGCTGACCGCCAGAGAGGTCGCCTGCAGGATGCTGCAAACGTTCTTTCAATTCAGGAAATAATTCCAGCGTGCGCTCTATGGATGCGTTGACTTCAGCGCGTCCCAGACCGCCACCTGCCACCAGCAAGTTGTCACGCACGGTTAATTCACGCAGCACCTGATGACCTTCGGGAACGGTGGCAATACCGCGGCGACGAATCTCATCAGCGTCCATGCCCACCAGATCCACACCATCCATCCAGATTTCACCGAATGCGGGTTCAACCACACCGGCAATGCCTAACACGGTACTGGTCTTGCCTGCGCCATTGGCGCCCATTAATGCCGTAATAGCGCCGGGTGCGATGCACAATTCAATCGCATGCGTAACGGCTTTGGTACCGCGCACCATGACCAGATTTTTAATTTCCAGATGATCGTCACGCAGATTAGCCGGGCGAATTTTTGCGCTCATGCTGCCGCCTCCAGTTCATCGAAATTGCCCAGATAAGCCTGTTGCACTTCCGGTTTTTTCAATACTTCCAAGGTCGGGCCCAGTGCCAGCAATTTGCCAAAGTCCAGCACCATGGTCTCGTTGCAGCAAGCGGAGATTAAATCCACATCATGGTCAATTAAAAACACCTGCGCCTTGCAATAGCCGGGTATGCCGCGTATGACTTTTTCCAGATGCTCAGATTCAGCGCCACTCATACCTGCACCGGGTTCATCTAACATCACCAGTTTCGGATTACCGATCAAGGCTTTGGCAATTTCTGCCAGATGCCGCTCTTCGGTGGAAAGATCACTGCCACGACGATGGATACGATGCGACAGGCCGACGAAATCGATCGCGCTCATGATGGCTTTGGTTTCTGCTTCGCGGCTCTCAAATTTCACATGATCTGAAATCGCCTGCACGTTTTCCAGCAGCGTTAAATCTTCTGCGATCTGGTCCGTCTGAAATGTGCGACGCAAACCAAAATCAGCGCGCTTGTGTGCCGGCACGCCGGTAATCAACTGATCATTCACTTTGACCCAACCCTGTTTAGGCTCCACAAAACCAGACAGCACATTAAGCAAGGTGGTTTTACCCGCACCGTTAGGACCGATCAGTCCGACGATAGGTTTGGTGAGTTTGACGGTCAGGCCATCGATAGGCTTGACGCCACCAAACTGCACAGAGATATCATTAATTTCTATCATTGCCTTAGCCCCGTTTAGCGGTAGGACGCAAAAGGTTTCGGATATCGCGCATCAATGCGTTGGCGCAGCGGCAGTATTGCCGGATACAACGCCAGCTCAATGAAAAACCGGATCACGATAGCGGACCAGATAATGCCCACGGCGACATAAAAATCAACATCAAACACGCCCCATGCTATCCAGCCTACAAACATCCCGATGAACAGCACATTGAGTGTGCGTTTCAGAATACGGTGATCTGGCATCAACCCCAGCGCTTCAACCATGCGCGCCAGTCGTAACGAGATTGCTGCTTCTGCTTCTTCTGCAAAATCCTGCACACGCTTGCCAAAGAAACCCAGCAGCAACCAGCACACCGCCGGTATCGCTTGTCTGAATAAAAGTGAAATTAACGCGATAAATAAGGTGCCGGCAAAACCAGCCCAACCATAATGCGATGCTGCCAACGCCAGACCGACTGAGATCACACCCCAGATCAATGAGCCTTCGATGATGCGGCTCATGCGCACGAATTTATAAAAATCAGCCAGCTGACCAGCCAGACCTTTGCGACCCTGTATCAGCGACACCAGCAACGCAAAACCGTAGAACGCATTGGCCAGATTACCGTCAGCGCCGTGATCATTTAACAAGGCCGGCAACGCACGTATCAACAATCCGGCAAACACTGCGCCCATCCAGTGATAAGCACCACCGACGATAGTTAACGCATAGAGCAAGATAGATTGGCTGGTTGGAAAACCGGTGTTATCCAGCTGACCATTTAAGCCTGCCAGGAGTCCGCCTGCCAGACCAGCTAATGCACCACCGATCAAAAATGCCAGTGCCTTGTAACGCACCACACTCACACCAGCAGCGATCGCAGCAGCTTCACTTTTACGAATCAGACCCCAGGCGCGACCAGGCAAGCTTGCGCGTGACCATTCAATCAAGACCATACCCACTGCCAGCCAGAAAACCACATAGCGAAAATAAGCGCTATCTGAGGTAGCAATCCATGGCCGCTCAATTAATGCACGCTGACCGTTGGTGACATGACCAGCCCAGCCGGGGCCGCCATCAGGAAAACCAATTACAGTGACGACCACTTGCACAGCCGCTGCAATCATCAACGTAAGCAATGCCAGATACAGACCACGCATACGCAGCGCAGGCAGACCAAGGATGAGACCAAACAAACCGGCGATCACGGCACCCAGTACGAGTGCCAACTCAAACGGCATGCCCAAGCCATGTATCAGCCGCAAACAAAACCAGCCGCCCACACCCGTGAGCGCAAACTGCGCCAGCGACACCATGCCCAGCTGACCATATAGCAGCGACACGGTACCGGCCACCAGGGTTAAGCAAGCCACGGTGCTGAAGGTGTTCAACCAGTAAGCTGAAAATAAAGAAGGTCCTATCAATGCCACTACCAGAAAAGTAATCAGCATAGGCCGCACACGTTGTAACGGTGTGCCTGGCGGAATATCGGGTTTGTCTTTAGAGCGTGCCATTATTTTTTACTCCAGATGACTGTTGTCACGCGACAGGCCAATACCATGGCGCTGCTGCCACAACACAGCCAGAATAGCGACTACGAAGGCGGTGGCTGAACCGTAGCGCTGTACATCCGGCACCAGATTCACCATGGACTCGATTACACCAATCGTCAGTCCGCCCAACACAGTCGCAGTCAGGGAATTCATACGTCCAACCATGGCCGCTGCCATCGCCGGGATAACCAGAAAAGTCAGTACGGTGGGGTTCAAACGCACCATGTTGCCCATGAAAAGTCCGGACACACCTGCCAGTAATCCAGCCAGCGTCCAGGCCCAGGTATCAACATTTTTTATGCGTACGCCCACCATGGCACTCAGGGTACGATTGCTCTGTAGTGCACGCATGCGCAAACCTAGTGAGGTTTTCGCCAGCAACCAGAGCATGCCCGCAGTCGCGCCTGCTGCAAACATCAGCGCAGCGACACGGGTATGACTAATCAGGCGACGGCCATCAAATTCGATGCCGTCGGAATCAGTAGGCAGCACCAGGCGCCGGGGCTCATCGCCCCAGTACCATTGTGCGATACCCATAATCATCAAAGCAAAACCGAGCGTTGCCATCGCACGCACTACCCTATCCTGATGGGTGAGTGAGGGTGCGATGAAACGACCATAAGCCCAAGACAACAAGGTGGCTGAGCCTATGCCGGCGACCCATCCCATCCAGTCTGCATATTCGAGATCAATGACCTGCCAGCACACCATCGCTGCCAGACCGCCTAATGCACCGTATGCAAAGTTGACCACACCGCTGGCACGGTACAACACGACCAGGCCTACGCCTGAAAGTGCGTACACCGCGCCTACGCTGATGCCAACAACAAAGAAGGGAAGCAAGGTTTCCATGTTCGACTCGGTTTGCCTTTATTTATATAAACAATTGTCAAAAACAATCAGTACTTAGTTAACCAGACCGCCCTTGGCTTCGAGCTTCAATACATCTTCCAGCTCTGCATCTTTGGACTGATAGCAATCACCCAGCGTTTTGAATCCACCCTTGATGAGTTGCGCAGCACGGCCTTTATGGTTAGCCTGATGACGCTCGCCTGGTCCGAAGTACCAAGGTGCGCACATCATGTCGCTCTTCCATTTTTTGGTGTTCACAATCGCCTGATAAGCCGATTTGCGATCTACATTGCCTTTGATGCTCAACAGCGCGTCGGTTACTACGCGAGCCGACAGATAACCAGCTTGTGAGAAGGTGTCACGTGGATCCTTCTTGTCGCCGAATTTTTCCATCACGGCTTTCCAGTTGGTGTTGTCTGGACCCGTGCCATCCATAGGCTCAAGTTCCATGTGAACATACAACTTATCGTGCCAGTATTTGCCGACTGCTTTAGGCATGTCTGCGTGATAGGCTGAAGTTGGCAGGCCCCACTTGGCGCTCTTACCCAGATCCTGCTGTTCAGCAGCGGTCAGGATAGGCAGCATCATGCCGCGTGGCATACCGAGTACAACACCTTCGCTTTTTGCAGCGGAGATTTGCAGTGCAATGGAATTACCATCGAGTTGGCCCGGATCAAAGATCACGGTTTTCACAGGGATGTTATTGGCTTTGCCGTAAGACTCAACACCACCACAAACCCAGTCACCAAAACCAGGAATGCCAGGGGCTACGCAGGTCAGGCTTTTGAGCTTGAATGTCTCAACGATGTATTGCGCCGCGCCCAGTGTGGACTGACGTGGTCCCTGATTAAAGGAGATATAGTTTTTACCGAAGAAGCAAGCACGTGGCACACCCACACCTGCAACAGAAGCCACACCTTCAGCTACGTACAGATTGTTATTGGCACCGCACTCAACGAAGCTAGAAGAACCAGCCATCGCAACGACTTTGGTATCTTTTACCAGTTTACTTGCAGCTTGCGCAGCGACTTCCGGATTCCATGTGTCATCTTGTATGGTGTAAGCGATAGGACGACCATTGATACCACCGTTGGCATTGACGCATTTGAAATATGCATCAGCTGCACGAGCGGAAGAAGAAAAATCTTCTGGTCCGGTTTTACCAACGATCGCGCCAATTTGTATCGGTTCGCCGGTGGCTTTTTTGCCGTTGGCCATACCGCATTTATCTTGCGCCATTGCGCCGCTAGCTGCAAACGTCAGTACTGCAACGAGTGCGCTACCGAGGAGGGTGGTCTTTTTCATTTCTTGCTGTCTCCGTTCTAATTATTAGATAACGACGGTCCCACTTCAAAATTCCCACTGCAGTTGGGGCCGAAAAAGCTGCAATGTGTTGCACGATTCTTGCAATTAGCCGCAGGAGCCGCGTATTCCTTCCAAACCCGGTGTTCTGAAGCGCAGCACAGATTTATGCGTAAAGCCTTGTTCAGCCAGCGTGCCTTGCATGCGCGGTGTGAACATGTCAGCGCTACGAAACCATTGCACTTTGTTCCAGTTGATTTTTTTAAATTCGGGATGCTGGCCATACAGCGTCGGCAGTATGTTCTGCACCAGCGCATCGAAAGTGGTCGACAGCGACAACGGCACGGACAAAGGCGCAGCAAAAATCATGTGCTCGTCCCAGCCTATGTAGAGCAGCGATTCTGCGAAATGTGCGGCAGTGTCATGCGAGGCAAATTCATAGGAGCTAATAGCGACTGTACTCATAGCTGTGCCTCCTGTGGATCTTGTCCGCCACCCCAGCTTGTGAAATTTACGTCGTCTTCCGAGCCCGGATACGTATCGTTATCACGACCTTGTTTGATCTGACAAAAATCTAATACAGCAGAGGTGGCATTAAAGTCGGCAGCTGTAGTGTTGGCATCCGGATTGAAGCAATGTCCTTGCAGGATTTGATGTACGGGCAAATTGGCCTGCACATATTTTTCTGGTTCATTCGTGAAAATTTCTTCGCAATGATCACTGCAGAAATGGAAAGTCTCACCCTGATGCTGAGTCTCACGATAAGCAATCCAGCGCGGGCTATTCTGCTCGGTGAATATCATGGGCATCTGGCAGGTCTGACATTGCATGGGTAAGGTGTGGTTACTGAAACGCTCACCTTGTGCCTGCAGTTGCGCATAGTGTTCAAGGCGCGGACGATAATAGCGATCGAAACTGTTCGGATATTTTTTGCTCAGCCAATCTAATTCAGCCACTTCAGGCAACCAGGTATGAAATGCGGTGGATTCGTTGTAGCCGTAAAAAACATTCCATGCCTGATGGCTAATATGTTCTTTGCCATCACAGGCCTGCGCCCAGCCTTTCGGTTTGCGCAAACCATAGACAGCCAGCTCAGCAAACAAAGATTCAACGACGGGCTCGACGTACATCTCCCATGCTTCTTTCCAGCTGGTGGTGTGCTTGGTGAGCATGTAATCATGCATCATCGCAGCCATGGTCATGACGCGATAACCACGCCAAAACCATTTATCTATCCAGCGCTGCACGATAGGCAAATTAGCCGCATCTTGAGCGAGTAAAAATTTAACGGCCTCTATGCCTGTGGTCATGTGCCGTGTTTCATCGGACTGACCGGAGAAGCTCACTGTGACAGCAGCGAGATCGCCGTTGTGTGCTGCGCCACTCATATAGGATACAAATAAGGGCTTGGTCAGCAAGGCATCAAATGAAAAACTGATGGCGATTAAGCGCTCGAATGGGCCCGCACTCATGACATCTTCAGAAAAACTCTTAGGTGCAGACAAATACCACGCATGATCAAACCAATGCGGCGCGTTGTGCATGCCATTAAAATATTTATTGAAGTTGGAGATGGTATGCGTTTGATTTTGAAAATGACGCAATTCATCTGCCGCCTGCATCTGACAAGCCACGCGTAATTCATCGCCGCGAATATTGCGGGCCAGATTAGCAAAACTGCGGTGCGCATAATATTCTTGCGGCGTGACTGCCTGTATGAACAGTTTTAGCGCATTGACATAACGCGCATCGCTGACACCGAACTGGCCATTGTTTTGCGCAAAGGCGTCTATGACGGCATACAGTTTTTTCTCTTTTTCGCCCTGATATTTCCAGTAGGAGTCCATAGTCAGGCGGAACGGATCTTGCCATTTGTCCCAGTCGTGAACTTTGATGCCTTCATATTTATCAGCCGGAAAAACTTTATCCATAGGCTGATACGTGGTTTCCCAGTTCAGATCGTGCGACATCGCTGCATAGCGCTCGCCCAGGCTGTGCTTTTTTTTCTCGACTCGCTTGTCCATGTGCAGACCTTCGTTATTGAGTAAAGTCAATCGTGCAAGAAGCTCAGTGCTTCCAGCTCAGAACAAATTCATCGTCATCT
The DNA here is from genome assembly GCA_903904635.1 of uncultured Burkholderiales bacterium. GTDB lineage: Bacteria > Pseudomonadota > Gammaproteobacteria > Burkholderiales > Burkholderiaceae_D > Pernthalerella. Next base: position 8,246 of record CAIVDH010000111.1, read on the forward strand.
TCTTCGAGGTTGCCCGACAAAGTGACTAAATTAATTTGCAGCTGTTGCAGGTCATATTTACTACCGGTCTGTTCTTCTATAGTTTCCCGACGTATTACCAAACGGCCTGGTGCATCAATTTTTACTAAGCCTGGTGAGTACACAACCTGCGCTTCCGGGTTGTCGGCGACGATGGCGTCGACGATGGGGCGGGATTCTTCGTTGGCCTGAAAGGCGATAAATACGTTGGACATGTTGCGCTCTCCTGTGTGCTTTTGATCGATGCCTGCTTAAGCTGCCAGACCTACTTTGGTCAAGCGCTTGTCAAATTCGAC